>JAFDDW010000715.1 GCA_019310665.1 Deltaproteobacteria bacterium | reverse complement strand
CAAAAGTGGACTCGACACGTTTATTCCGCAGCTTGTGGCCCTTAATCCGGAGGTAAAATTTTTTTCCACCGGCGGCACCTACGCACGCATTCAGGAAATTCTGGGGGATTCAGCTGGCTCCCGCCTGACCCAGGTCTCAGATTACACCGGTCAACCCGAAACCCAGGGCGGCCTGGTAAAAACCCTGGATTTTAAAATTTACCTCGGGCTGCTCACTGAAACCTATAATGATTCCCACCAGGATGATTTAAAGCGAAGCGGGAGTGTGCCCATCGATATGGTCGTGGTGAACTTATATCCGTTCAAAGAAACCATTTCTAAATCGGGTGTGACCGTTGAGCAGGCCAGGGGAAACATCGATATCGGGGGACCCTGCATGATCAGAGCTTCGGCCAAGAACTTCATCCGGGTAGCCTCGGTGGTGGATCCTTCCGATTACGGGATGATCCTGTCCGAGCTTCAAGCCAATGGCGGGCCCTGACACTGGGATTGCGTTACCGTCTGGCTCAGAAAGCATTTGATCACACCGCTGTCTATGACCGCACCATTGCCGATTATCTTGGCTCTCAGGCATTGCCGGATGTTGAGATCTGCTACGACTAAGGGTTCAGAGGTTCAGAGTTCAGCGCCGCCTCTGGCCGCGAGCGTCCAGTCAAATCGAAGAAGAAACTAATGAACATCGAACATCGAACATTGAACGTCGAACATCGAATAATGTATTCTGTCTATTTTATAAAAAAGACCGAGCGTAGCGATTCCACCCTTCGACATTCGACATTCGATATTCTGCGGTTCTTTTAACTTCGTGCAGTTTCATACAAGAGATTCCGAGTTTCGAGGGTTCCAGAATAACCTTGAACCCAGAACCCCGGAACCGTTCTTGATATAACCCTGAACGGTGAACCCAGCCTGTGGGGTCGTAGCGCGGAGCGCGAAGCCTCAAACCTTTGAACCTATACCAATGCTATAAAAACAACCTGAAAGCAAGACCTGTATTTTGGACAGTCAGTCATGAAAATTAAAAAGGGCCAGCAATTCGATGTTGAAATTACAGATGTTGTCTTCGGCGGCAGGGGCTTGGTGCGGCTGGACGGCATGGCGGTGTTCGTCGACCAGGCAGTACCCGGAGACCGTGTAAATATTCGTATTTATAAAAAGAAAAAAAATTATGCCGAGGCCCGGGTGGTTGATCTGATCGAATCCTCGCCTTTTAGAATTTCCGCGCCCTGTGCCTACAGCGGTTTTTGCGGGGGCTGCAAGTGGCAATTTTTAACATATGATCAGCAGCTGATTTATAAACGGCAACATGTTATCGAATCCCTGGAGCACATCGGGCTCATAAAAGATGTGGTGGTCCACCCGACCATTCCTTCCGAGCTCATTTTTGGCTACCGCAACAAAATGGAATTTTCCTGTGCCGAAAGGCGCTGGCTTTTACCCGAAGAGTTGGGCCGGGAGAACATCGATCGGGGATTTGCCATAGGGCTTCACGTGCCCGGGACCTTTCACAAGGTGATTGATACCCGGGAATGTCTGCTGCAACCCGCTCTGGGAAATCGTTTACTGGATGATGTCAGGGCCTATATTCGAACGTCCGGGTTACCCGTTTACGGGTTGCGCAGCCATGAAGGATTCTGGCGGTTTTTGGTTTTACGGCATTCGGTGGCTTATGATCAATGGATGGTCAACATAGTTACGAGTGTTGAGGACCTTAATGCGGTCCAACCACTGGCGGACCGTATTATTCAGGATCACCCGCAGGTGGTATCGGTAATCAACAATATTACATCGCGTAAAGCCGGCGTTGCAATCGGCGAATTCGAGCGTGTTCTTGCCGGATCGCAGGTCATAACGGACAAGATCGGCGAGTTTGAATTTGAAATTTCGGCCAATTCGTTTTTTCAGACCAATAGTCGCGGAGCCGCTATTCTCTATAACACCGTCAAAGCGTATGCCGGCCTTACCGGAAGCGAAACCGTCCTGGATCTCTACAGCGGCACCGGGACCATCCCGATTTTGCTGTCCGGGGATTGCCGGAAAGCCGTTGGCATCGAGATCATTGACAGTGCGGTGGCCGACGCTGAAATAAATTGCCGCAAAAACGGTGTGACCAATTGCACCTTCATCCGGGGCGATATTCGCCAATGCCTCTCCCGGATTAAGCAACGACCGGATGTGTTGATTATTGATCCACCCCGGGCAGGAATGCACAAGGATGTTGTCAAACAGGTGCTTGATCTGGGTGTAGAGCGCATCGTCTATGTTTCCTGCAACCCGGCCACCCTGGCAAGGGATATCGGGATGATGGGAGACGGATACCGGCTGATCGAGGTCCAGCCGGTGGATATGTTCCCGCATACCTACCACATCGAAGCGGTCGCCAAAATCGTCAAAGCATGATTATTTAATACAGAACATTAAATAATCATATTATATATTTGAAATAAAATGTAAAAATTTTTATAAATGGAATGATTGAGACCAGAATTCAGCCCTGAAAAATACCCAGTTAGTTTCACACCCACGGAATGTTTAAATGACAGTATGAGGGTACCATGAAAGTTGTATTTCACGACGATTTTTATCAGGTGTATACCTCGGACCCCGCTGCATCGGCCGGGCGCATGGAAGCCGTGGTGGAGGTGATCCGTTCCCGGACGGAGTTTGTTGAAGCCAAACCGGCCTCTGAAGGCCAGATTGCCCTGGCCCATGTATCTTCCCAGATCGAATCGGTTCGA
>JAFDDW010000060.1 GCA_019310665.1 Deltaproteobacteria bacterium | reverse complement strand
GTTGCAGGATTGACATAGCGCAGCACGTGGGCGAACAGCGCGCCGGCCACACCGGCCCAGAAAGCAGCGAACAAAAAGGCCAGCATTTTGGTTCGTCGGGTATTGACAGTCATGGCATCCGCGGCCATTTCGTTGTCACGTACCGCATTCAGGGCCTTGCCAATTGTGGACCGCACAAAATTATTAATGATCCAGATACACAGCACGGTAGTTGTGAACACCACGGGCAGATTGGCCCAATCCGGCTGATTGCCCAATCCGCGGGGCCCGCCAACCACCTCTAAATTTTCAATTAAACTTTTGACAATAAACATAAATGCCAAAGAGATAATGGCCAGATAATCCCCCCGGGTCCTAAACGATGGAATGGCCACCACCAGGGCACCCAGGGCAGCGACCAGTCCCCCTATAATCAGGGCAATCGGAAAAAAGAAAGGTCCGATGACCGGGGGCAGCAAGGCCTCGCCAAAGAGCCGATCATTGGTAAATAACAGCACCGTGAACGATGACGCCGCGTACGCACCCAGGGCCATGAATCCCGGGTGCGAACAGGAAAACTCACCCATATAGCCGTTGATGACATTTAAACTCAGGGTGAGAATCACAGCGATCAGCATCAGCTTGAGCACCAGCAGGCGGTAATCACTCATCGCGCACCAGATATGAAGAATCACGTAAAACATCAGGATGTGAACAAGGACCGAAACGATCATCCTGGTATCGAAAAGTTTCTGCGCCACCCTGTTCATTGACGCAGCGGTCAAGCGCGCAATCACGCCGATCGGCAAAATATAAATCAGCAGCACATAGGCCATCGCGCTGGGAACTAGCAAAGGCTTTTTGAGCATGATGACAAATCCAAAAAGCACAGGCACTTTCGGCAACCACATTGCCCAGGCCAGCGGGTTACCGACTAGCTGTTCCAGCACGACCGCTACCAGGGCACCTAAAAGCCACCCGAGCAGGGGAACCCCGGAGCTGAAAGCCCGCCATCTGCTCGCCAGCGATTTTTTATAGGCTGACCACGTGTCACTTGTTACATCCATATCAAGTCCTCATCAAGTCCTCGAATCTCAATTGATATCCGCTTTTACCTGCAACCGACTAAAAAAGAATAACCTTGGATCCTATTGCTGTCTGATTGAGTAACACTCGATTAGGCCCTTAGTGGCCTTTATCTGACAACATGTAGTAAGAAACTGAAGGTGTCAGGTGTCGGGTGTCAGGGCTTAGCACCTTTGAAACCTGACACCCGAAACCTGACACCTGAAACCTATAATATTGTTTTAGTGGCACACTCGCTGCGCCAACCGGCGTCACTAATTAAAAGCACGGTCTTGGAAGAAGCCTTGGTTAGAGCCTCAAACGGGCACTGTAAGCTTCGCCAAAAAAACCATGGGGCCTGAAAACCAGAATCAGCAGGACAATGGAGTAGGCAATAAAATCGCGGAAGGTCGATGGAAAGACCATCGGCACAAACATCTCGATAAATCCCAGTAAAAAACCTGCCAGGGTGGCGCCCACTACAGAACCCCTGCCCCCTAAGATGGCGGCCACAAATGCCTTCCAGCCAATGAGAATTCCCATATAGGGATCCAGCACCGGATAGGCTACCCCGAACAGGATACCGGCCGCAGCAGCCAATGCCGATCCAATCGCAAATGTGAGCGAAGCCATTCGGTTTAACGGCACCCCCATCAGCGGTACAACTGCATAGTCAAATGCCATGGCCCGCATCGCCATGCCATAGCGAGTTCTACGGATAAACTGGTGTAAGGCAAATGCCAGGGAAATGGAGACCAGAACGATCATGATTTTTTTATTGGTCACAATCACGCCGCCGAGATGGTAGGTAGTGGTTGCGATTAAAGAGGGAAACGCAACCCGTTCGGCACCCAGCAGGGCCAGGTTGCCGGTTTCCAATATGATCCCGATCATCAGCCCCGTGATGGCAGCAGAAGCCCGCGGGGCTTCGCGCAAAGGCCGGTAACCCACACGTTCGACGATGATGCCCACAAAGGATGTCAGGAACATGGAAAAAATGATGGTCAACACGAGAATCAACCAGCCGGGCAGCGCAAGGGAGCCTGTAGCAGTCAGTGCAAGCAGGGCGCTTGAAACACCGAAGCCGATATAGGCCCCGACCATAAAGATGTCCCCGTGGGCAAAGTTAAAGAGCATCAAAATGCTGTAAACCATCGAATAGCCCAGCGCAATTAAGGCGTAAAAACTACCCCACTGCAAGGCGTTAACCAGGGTTTGCAGAAAAACCATTGAAGTTCTCCTTGTTCCTTTTCTTGAGATACTAAAAAGTCGGGCTCAGGGCAATTGGCCCTGGCCCGGCTTTTTTTAACCAAATATTAACGCTCTGAAAGGTTAGTGTTCATCTTACGGGCAAACCGACTGGTAGAACTCAAACTCGCCGGCATCGCTGATGCGGACAATAACCGCGCATTTGACCGGATCACCATCTTCGGTAAAGGTCATGCCCCCGGTAATTCCATCAAAGTCTTTAATGGTGGCCAATGCATCGCGCACGGACTTGCGGTCTTTCTTAATGTCACCGGTGAGCTCCCCGGCACCTTCAATGGCCATTTGAACGATGCGCATGGCATCCCAGGTCAAAGCGCCCACATCGTCCGGTACATAGCCGTGTTTGGCTTTGTAGCGATCGATAAATTCCTTGGTCGCGCCTTTGGCTCCGGCCGCGGCATAGTGGGTGCTGAAGAAAAGACCGTAGCAGTCTTTGCCGCACAGTTTGACGGTTTCTGCCGAACCCCAGCTGTCGCTTCCCACGATCGGCTTATCCCAGCCCAGTTGATGGGCCTGTTGGACGATCAGGGCAACCTCATTATAATATTGGGGGGTAAAAAGAAATTCGGCCCCGGAATTATTGATTTTGGTGAGCTGGGCACTGAAGTCGGCATCCTTGGTGGTAAAACTTTCGTAAGCCACCACGGAACCGGGACCATTCAGATCTTCCCAGGCCGCTTTGAAAAATTCCGCCAAACCCTTGGGGTAGTCGCTGGCCACGTCGTAAAGTACGGCGGCCTTGGTAAACCCGAATTCTTTTTTGGCAAATTTGGCGATAACCGGTCCCTGAAAGGGGTCCAGAAAGCAGCCACGGAATACAAACGGACGATCTTTGGTGGTGGTGGGATTGGTTGACCACGGGCTGACCATCGGGGTGCCCAATTCGTTGGCTTTGCCACCGGCCGGCACTGCCTGTTTGGAAGACTGGGGCCCGACAATGGCCAGCACTTCATCTTCGGTAATCAGCTTAACGTTGGCTTTAACTGCCGATTCGGCCTTGGATTCATTGTCCTCGACAACCAGTTCCACTTTGTATTTCTTGCCGCCGACCTCAATGCCCCCGGCCGCATTCACATCTTCCAGCCACATCTGAGCGGCAAATTTGGTGCCCTCCCCTACTTTGGGGATATCACCGGTAAGCGGCGCATTAATTCCGATCTTGATGGTTTCCGGACCTTTCGGACCACAGGCAACAAACAACAGCGCCACGACAAAACATGAAATGATTGCGACAGTAAACAGTTTGGTTTTCATCATCAGCCTCCTTTTTGTTATCGTCAAACAAGTTGTTATGGACTCCTCAACACACTAGCCTTAGAACCGGAAAAACGATTGGCTCTGTAACACAGAGAAAAAAAAAATTCAATGCTAATCACACCCTAACCCGGATAAACCGGAAATTCCAAATTTATTCCAGATATTTTGATGATATCGTTAAAAAATAAATTATTTATTGACAGAATCCCCAATATTTTTTACAGGATGACTATCTGTCATTAATAACGAGTCAATTCTGATCCCATGCATATCGACAAAATCAATCTCTCAATTATCAAGCATCTTCGCAGCGGCCGAAAATCCTTTAAAAAAATTGCCGAACAACTGTCGCTTTCTGAAAACACGGTTCGCGCCCGGGTCCACAAACTTATTGACAATGGGATTTTAGAAATTACCGGTCTGGTGGATCCCGAAGCGGTCAGCGGGCACCGGATCGTCATTGTGGGCGTAAAATTGAAGACCATGGACCTTGTTAAAAAAGGGGAAGAATTCAGCAAATTGAAAGGCGTTATCTCCGTTAGTGTCGTAACCGGACGGTTTGATCTGATCCTAACGGTATTATTAAAAACCGGTTTTGGTCTTCTGGAATTTTACACCCAGGAAGTATCCAAATTAAAAGATGTACAATCCGTGGAGACCTTTGTAGTATACAAGAGCTATAACTTAAAAATCCCGTATGTGATAGATTGATTGCGACTCCGGACCTCGTCATTCAGCTTGAAAAAATAGCTGTGACTCTTTGGCTGTCGTAGGATTGCATGAAAATTGGACACGGGTCTGATTGAGGAATTAAAGGATTGAGGAATTTAGGAATTCTATCTATATTTAATTTAAGGAGGAGTCATGAAAGAAATTAATGAGCTTAATTTTCCGGAAGACGTTCGCTATTCTGAAAGTCACGAGTGGGTAAAAGCCGCAGGGGAAACTGCCAAATTGGGAATCACTGACTATGCCCAGGATCAACTGGGAGACATTGTTTTTGTAGAATTGCCCGATGTGGGTGAATCCTTTGAAAAAGGCGCTGAATACGGCACCGTAGAATCCGTTAAGGCGGTTTCAGAGCTTTACATGCCTGTCAGCGGAGAAATTGTCGCTGTCAATGACGCTCTGGAAGACTCCCCCGAGTGGGTCAACAACACGCCCTATTCCGATGGCTGGATGATCGAGATCAAACTCGATGATCCCTCTGAACCGGATAGTTTGATGGACAAAGATGCTTATGTCTCAACATTGAAAGGATAAGATCGATGCGATATTTTCCGCATACACCTGAAGACATCACGGAGATGCTAAATACGGTGGGGGTGAAATCCCTGGAGGACCTTTTCGGAACCATTCCGGTTGATTGTCGCCGCACCAGCGATCTTAACCTGCCGCAGGCCTTGACCGAGTGGGAATTAAATCACCACATCGACGAGCTTTGCGGGAGCATGGCCGTATCCCCGGAATACAAAGTGTTCATGGGTGCCGGCAGCTATGAACATTATATTCCGGTGTCCCTCAATCATCTATTGAGCCGCTCCGAGTTTGTCACCTCCTATACGCCTTACCAGCCCGAAATGAGTCAGGGCACCCTGCAGGCTATCTTTGAGTATCAAACCCTGACGGCACGGCTGCTGGGTATGGAAGTAGCCAATGCCTCGCAATACGACGGGGCTTCTGCCCTGGCCGAAGCCGCTCTGATGGCCGTGCGAATTTCCCGGCGTAAAAAAGTGGCCGTGTCTCGACTGGTTCATCCCCACTATCGCCGGGTGCTCAAAACTTATCTAGCGCCCACCGATAATGAAATAATTGAACTTCCCTATCTGCCGGACGGCACCACCGATCTCTCATCGTTGGACGCCCTGGATGATCTGGCTGCAGTGGTCGTGCAATCACCCAATTTTTTTGGTTGTATCGAAAATTTAAAAGTCATTGGGGATAAGACCCGGGCGGAAAAAACGCTTTTTGTTGTCGGATTCAGCGAACCGCTGGCTTACGGGCTGATGAAAAATCCCGGCAGCCAGGGAGCGGATATCGCCTGCGGAGAAGGCCAGAGTCTGGGAATTCCCCGCTCTTTCGGAGGACCGGCCCTGGGGATGTTTGCCACCCGGATGCCATATGTGCGCAACATGCCGGGACGTCTGGTGGGCCAAACCAAAGATGTGGATGGCAAAAGGGGCTTCGTGTTGACTCTGGCCACCCGGGAACAACATATCCGTCGGGAAAGGGCCACCTCCAACATCTGCACCAATCACAGTCTGTGCGCTCTGGCGTCGGCCATGTATATGTCCTCTCTCGGGGGTTCGGGCATCAAAACCCTTGCCCGCTTAAATTACGATAAAAGCGAATATTTAAAAGGCGCTTTGCGTAAGGCGGGATTTTCTATACCTTTCAAACAATCGACGTTTAATGAATTTGTTGTTCGATTCAAAGACGGTTTTGAAAAGACCTATGAACGTCTGACAGCTGAAAAAATTATCGCCGGGCTTCCACTGGAATGCTACTATCCTGAGCTGCCCAACCATTATTTGTTATGCGTTACCGAAACCATCAGCAAACAGGATATGGATGAGTTGGTTCAAAAAATTAAGTAATTAATTACCAGTACTGTTTATCAGGGACGATAGTAATAATTTGGATCGATTACTATAAATACGAAATTCGAATATCGAATTTACCGGACGACCAGAAGGAATAATGGACAAAGACGAATAATGGTTAGTCCGGATTAGGAGATAATGAAATGAAAGAATTTCCAGGTACCAGCGGACTGATTTTGAACGAACCACTCCTCTGGGAAAAGGGTAAAAAAGGAAGGTGTGGGTTTTCTCTGCCGCGACGGGACGTTGAATCATTTCCGGTGGATGAGAACCTGGCAGGTGATGGTCCGGATTTTCCGGATCTGAGCGAAGTTGATGTTGTCCGCCACTACACCCGCCTGTCGCAGTGGAATTTTTCAGTGGACAGCGGTATGTATCCCCTGGGTTCCTGTACGATGAAGTATAACCCCAAAACCAACGAAAGGCAGGCCGCCCAGCCGGGCTTTGCCGCGGCCCATCCCATGCTTCACCCGGATCTTTCCCAGGGCATCCTCAAACTTATGTTTGATCTTGAGCGATTTTTGATAGAAATCACCGGCATGGATGCCGCCACCCTCCAACCGGCCGCCGGAGCTCACGGGGAACTTGCCGGTATGCTGCTTTTTTACACCTACCATCAAAGTAAGGGCGCACCCCGGTCAAAAATCATCGTACCGGATACAGCTCACGGAACCAACCCGGCAAGCGCTGCCCTGTGCGGCTATAAACCGGTACCGATAAAATCCAACGAAAAGGGGATCCTGGCCCCCGAGGATGTGGCCGCGGTTATGGATGAGCAAACCGCCGGGATCATGGTGACCAATCCAAACACCCTGGGGCTTTTTGAAGAAAACATTAAAAAAATCGCTGAAATCGTTCATGCCAAAGGCGGTCTCGTGTATGGAGACGGGGCCAATATGAATGCGGTGATGGGAATCACCGACATGGGCAAAATCGGCATCGACGTGCTGCACTTAAATCTTCACAAGACATTTTCTACCCCCCATGGCGGGGGTGGACCGGGCGCCGGCCCGGTTTGTGTATTGAAACATCTGGAGCCGTTTTTACCGGTGCCCCGCGTCATCCTGAAAAAGGGCCGCTATCTGCTTTCTGAAAATTTTCCGGAATCAATCGGAACTCTCCATGCCTTCAATGGCAATGTCGGGGTTCTGGTAAAAGCGTACAGTTACATCATGAGCCTGGGAGCAGAAAATCTTAAAAAGGCCAGCCAACTGGCGGTGCTGAATGCCAGCTATATCAAAACACAATTGAAGGAAACTTTTAAACTGGCCTATGACCGCCCCTGCATGCATGAGTGTGTATTTTCCGACGAATTGCAGCAGGCCCACAAGGTCACCACCCTGGACATTGTCAAACGACTGATGGATTACGGGTTTCACCCGCCGACAATTTACTTTCCCCTGGTGGTCCCGGGTGCGATCATGATCGAACCGACCGAAACCGAATCCAAAGAAGATATTGATCTTTTTGTTCAATCCCTTAAAGCCATCGCCAAAGAAGCTGCCGAAAACCCGCAACTGTTGACCGAAGCCCCGACAAAGTGTCACCGCAGAAGGCTGGATGAAACGATGGCGGCCAGAAAGCCGTGTCTGACGGGGTGAGACGATTGCGGATTTGGGATTTGGGATTTCGGATTGATTGAATTGTATTGCTGAATGTATGTCCCGGATCGTGATATCAGTATGCAGGTGGGATAAACAAGTTGCAAGTTATTGGCGATGTCTTAACCTTTGGTAGATACTGCCCCGATTGAGTTGCCAGTAAATCGAGAATGGTCTGATACCAGTTATTAGTGAATTGTTTAAATGGAAAAAATAAAAAATCTAAAATCAGGTCCAACACAAAGTGGATCTAAAGAGCCGCCCGCTGTCTTATCCGCTGCTGAAGATTTAAAATCTGAAATACAAAATTCGGCCTCCAAAACGGATGAGCTGATACTCACACCGCGCAAGTCATCTTATTTAA
>JAFDDW010000714.1 GCA_019310665.1 Deltaproteobacteria bacterium | reverse complement strand
CCATGCGGATATCCATATCAATCCCTGGGTGGTCATCCCGGTTTTCAGCTATGTCCTTTATGGCAAAGGCCGGGCGGCATCCGGAAACTGGGCTTCGATTCGGGAGCTGAAGGCCGGCAAGGAACGCTATCCGTTGTTTCAGAAGCGCTGTGAAGAGCCCATGAAAAAAGTGGCCGATACCTACACCGAGCTTTTTGACGACCTGGTTCACATATTCAGCGGCAAGCAGGTGGAAAAGCAATTCGAATCCGATATATCCGTGGTTTTGCACCCCCTGCCCAGGGTTCCGTTGATGATATGCTACTGGCTGCCCGAGGACGGTCTCGAATCCAGCCTCAATCTTTTTTTCGACAAATCTGCGGACGACAACCTTGACATCGGCTCCGTGTTTTCGCTGGGAACCGGCCTGGTGCAAATGTTCGAGAAGCTGGCCCTGCGGCACGGATTCCCCGAGGCGGCAACCTTTCGGTAATTTTGCCTGATTATCTGTTGGCCCAAAACCGCACCCCCAGGCCGGCATCCCACTTCATGCCGGTGTGCAATTCATTTTTATAGTTTCATCTGTCATTGACCTGGACAACCAAATGTTGATACAAAAACCGATAAAGTTTTTAACCATGGCATAAAAAGTTTAGATAGATGTCGATCAGACAAGGGGAGGGTTTTAATGATACAAAACAGTCTGGAGGAAAAGTTCAAAAGAGCCGCAGGTGTGATCTGTAAACAGGGAATGGTGGCGTTTCCGCTAAGTGATACGGCGATTGCCATTGTTGTTGCCGTTGTCGGAAATAATGAAGAAGAGCTCGACCTGATATATGCATTCCGTGAAAAGCCTTCGCAAACCACTGACCAACTCGTGGAATCGAGCGGGTTTGCCGCGCAAAAAGTTGAGCAGCTGGCCACCAGCCTTGCAAAAAAAGGGCTTGTTTTCAATCAGCCCAGTTCGGCCGGGGTCATGATCTACAGGCTCCTGCCGCTTATGCTGGTGGGGGTGATGGAATACAAATTCATGGTGGAACTGACCGGAAGCCCGGAGGAAAAGGATCTCGCCCGGTTGTTTGAAAAACTGCTGAAAGAGCTCCGGGATCAAATCCAGGAAAATTTCGATGCGCTTTTACCGCTGTTCGATAAGTCTCCGGCTGTGGATCGAACCGTACCCACCCGGAGCACGGAAGAGGGCACGCCGATTAAGATCATCCCGGTTGACAAGGCGCTGGAAGTTCCCGAAGAATTCGTTTTGCCCAGTCAAACCGTCGAAGACATCATCAACAAGTTTGACGACATTGCCGTTGGCTATTGCTTTTGCCGTCAGCGGCGAAGTCTGCTGGGCGACCCCTGCAGCACCGCGGCGCCCACCTTAAACTGTTTTACCTTTGGCAAATCAGCCCGCCACACCGCGGCCCAGGGATTTGCCAAAAAAATCACCAAGGAAGAAGCCCTGAAAATTATGAAAGAAGCGGAAAAGGCCGGATTGATCCACAAAGCCTTTCACCCGGGGTCTAGGGAGTCAAGCCCGGAGACCAGCATCTGCAACTGCTGCAAGGATTGTTGCGATACCTTTCAGCTTTGGCGCAGCGGTACCTTCCCGCTGATCAATTCCACTTACCATCTTTCCGTGATCGACGAAGCGGCCTGCACCGGTTGTGGCACCTGCGTGGAGTGGTGCCCGACAGATGCCATTGTTCTGAATGAAGAGGGGTTGGCCCAGCGGGATGAAAACGCCTGCCTGGGATGCGGGGTCTGCTCCCGATTTTGCCCGGAAGAAGCCATCTCACTCCAGGAGGGGCTGCGGCGCGTATTTATTATGCCGCCGCAATTGCGTTCAGCCTAAGTCCACAATTTCACCGTGTTCTTTTTTGATAAACTTTAGATTCTCTATGGCATTTTCATATTTGGTCTTGCCGTAATTGTAATAGTCGAATTCGATTTTTGAAATATTGAGTTGAATCAGGCTCCACAAAAACCAGTAAATATCCGGAAATGGTTTGAAAAGATCGATAAAATAAAGGGTCTGATCAAAATTATCGTCTTGACAGTATTCCGCAACAATGCCCTTTTCGGCCTCACGGGGAACCAGGATTTCCTGGAACATATCGGCGATATCGTAGTACCTGGGCGCCATTCCGGCATACTCCCAATCGATGATGTACATGGGTGAATCGTATTTATGTCGTGCATCTTTATTGATGAGGATAAAATTGTCCGCCAGCAGATCATTGTGGCAGGCCGAATATTCAGATTCAGGGATGTTTATAATCTCCGTTAGTTTTTTCAATCGTTCAATCGTACCGGCGATATCGAATTCCGGGTATTGCACCTTGAGATTGTTGAGGATGGAGAACATTTTCTTAACTTCCACCATGGGGTTGAATACTTTCGGCAATTGAATTCCGCTCCCATGAATTTTACGAATCGGATCGACTATTTTCGGGTAAAAAGATTGGTCCACAAAGTGATCATTGGTAAGAACAATGGAGTCACCGATAAATTCAACGATGGTGACGCCCATCTCGGGCATGAATTTTACCATCCGCGCCGCTACGCCGATTTTGGCCATCTCATTTATCGTGTAGGCCTCGCAATTGCGGTCAATAAACAGTTCGGTCTGGTCGCCGTAAATTCGGACGGTGTAATCCCCTGCTTGCGATTGAATCCGGTAGAGTTTGTTCGTAATCCCACCGCTCAGCTGGGTTATCTTTATATCAAGACCTTTCCATTCAGGCAGTAGTTCACAACAGACGTCTTGGGTAAACTCCTTATCCAATAGACGCGTTGATTCGGTCATATCGACTTCCTTTATCCTGGTTAAATTTTGCTTTGTATGGTTGCTTCAGGTGATACCGTTCGGAACAGGTGTTATCCTGAGACCGATGCCGTTTGATTAAGGGCCAGAAATATAACGGGTGTGAGCACTGAGTCAATCCCTTTTTTAGCTGAAGCAATTGTACAGCACCGATTATGGCCTGATATAAAGGCTGGTTGGGCATTACTTTACATAAGTTTAGCGGTATATCCTAAACCCGGGTTTTGCCACAAAAGCTTGACAGCAGATTATGCAATGATGTAGTTAACGGAACAATTTATACGTTTAACCCAAATTTGCCATAAATTTCTTGACAAAGTTCAAATTTTTAGTAAAAAAATAAAGACTCTATCGAAACTGTTACTCTAAGCTTTGCTCTATCGTCATATGGGAGCAAATTTTTTTATCTCAGAAATTGTATAGACAGGTAGTCAGCTTATAGGATTTACAGCCGGTAGATAACGACGCAGTGGGGCATTAAACCTTTGTCGCTGAACCATCACCTTGACATTTTTTGTTTTCACAACGGACTCATTTGGAATCTGTCAATTTGGTTTGAAGATCCATTAACCCCAACACCATGAAAGGAGCCAGACACCATGAAAAGACGCGATTTTCTCAAAAAAGCAGGCGTGGGAGCAGCTGCTGTGGCAGCCACAACGGTAAGCGCGCCCTTTGTGCATGCGGCCAAGAAAACGACCATCAAGTGGAGAATGCAAACCTATGCCGGCGCAGCCCTATCCGCGCATGTCTGTAAACCGGCAATCGATGCGTTTAACAAGGTCGCCAATGGCGAGATGGTGATCGAATTGTACAATGCCGATCAGCTGGTACCTGGAGGTGAGTTGTTTAGAGCCATGCAGAAGGGAACCATCGACGCCGTCCAGTATGATGAT
>JAFDDW010000713.1 GCA_019310665.1 Deltaproteobacteria bacterium | reverse complement strand
CCGTATTTTTTCCCGGTTTCCGTTCGGAAGGTAGTCTTAATTTTTTCAAGGCTTTCCATGCCCTGGGGATAACGGGCCATGAATTTTGACAGCGGCGGGTTTAAGAAGGATACCATATCCCAAAGGGTGTCGGTGAAATTATCAGGTCCCCACCGAAATTTATCGGCATCATAAAGACAGTCGGATATCAGAACACCTTCGGCCGTATCGATAGGGACATGGCCTTTAAACGCTTCGTGGTTTTGGATCGCCCGGCAAACGTCCTCAATTTCATCATAGGTCAGGGAATAGTCCCCAAGCACGGTGCGGGCATAATCCGCTCCATGTTTGGAGTGATCTTTTTTTTTACGCTTGGTGTCGTGCAAGAGCCCGGCGCATTGAACAATTTGAGTCCGGCGTTCAAGGACGGATTTCCTGTAACCCGCTGCCTGGCCCTCGATGCTCATCAGCGCACCGGCATCAATGGCGACTTTGACCGCATGTTGCAGGCCGTGTCCGAAATCATCATCCAGGTTGTCACTGACAAAACGGCATAATTTTCTTATCTCGGGGTCATTTTTAAATAACCGGCTTGAGTATTCATAAGCTTGAAAGTGGTCCTGATAAAATTCCGGGGTAGGAAAACTGGAAACTATTTGGCGCGCTTGCTCGCGTAACCGAGCATAAATCAATTGCATGTTAGGGGAACCCAAAAAGATAAATTAATCACCAATGCACGTCAGTGTTTTATACGTTGAACTTGCCACCGGCTGCAAAGCAGACGGTTTGGATTTGACGTAACCCTGAACCTCTGAACCCTGAACCTTTGAACGGTTACTCAACTTTCAATCAATGAAAACGGTTGACCACAAACTTTCCAGCCGTCATCTTCTTTTACCACGGTATTCGCCACCGCCCCAAAAACCGGATTAATCGACCTTCTCCGTTCACAGGTAATTTGGACTTCGGCCGTATTTTCATCCACCATCTTGGTTTCTAATTCGATATGCGCAAGGACCATTTTCTTCCAACTGGTATCAAATCCCTCGGCTCGGGCCTCCTCAGCGACTCGAAAAAGGTAATCACCCACAACATCAACCGCTTCATCTTCTTTCATCTCGGCGCAAAGGAGATCGTCCATGTCGGCATCCAGCTTAAAATAGGCCTTGCTAAAATTAACGGCCGTCGTGCCGGGGGTTTCATGTCGATCGGCACCGATCAACACGATTTGCAGGACGAAAGCCACGATAATTACAGTCGCTAATACTACAAATTTGTTGCCGCTACCCATTTATTCTTCCTCCTTTTAACCTTCAATAAAACAGATGATTTGAAACCCCTTCAAATGATTATTAAACAATTTTGACAAGTCACCTAACATGAATCATCCCCAATGACAAGAATTTTTGAAACCGGCTTACTGGTTTTATAAATAGCGGATATATGCTATTTTTGTTGCTGGGGAATATTTGAACGTCCGGACATTAAACCTTAGATCATTTCGAGGACCTGGCCTATGGGAAACAAAAATGAAAGTGTCATCGGCCACATCAAAAATGCCTTCATATACACTTATGCCGGACTGAAATCAGCCTGGAAAAACGAATTGGCTTTTCGGGGGGAAGTGGTGGTATTGATAATAATGACGCCCCTGGGTCTTTGGCTGGGACGTTCGGCCGTTGAAAGGGCCCTGCTGATTGCGTCCATCCTGCTGATTCTGATCACGGAATTGTTGAACTCGGCCCTTGAGGCCGTGGTGGATAGAATAGGCCTCCAACGACATGAGTTATCAAAACGTGCCAAAGATATGGGTTCTGCCGCGGCCTTTATCAGTATGGTCACGGCTGCCGTGGTGTGGGTTATAATCGCTTTCGGGCGTTTTTCGAATTAAGGCCTTCGCTAAAAAGGCGGGTGGTCCGATAGTACGGGATAAGGCCATACCTATGTTGAGCAGTTCAGTTTAGTACCTATTTAAATCGACAGTGGTTACCTTGGAAGACCGACATGTCAACCCGAGCAATCCAGTTTTTAAATCAAAAAAAGATTCCTTTTGAGGTTGTCAAATACGAACACGAGGAAAAGGGCGCAGCATTTGCGGCCAGAGCTTCCGGATCTCCTCTGGAAAGGACGGTCAAAACCCTGGTGGTTGATATCGGACATAAGCAGTATATTCTGGTATTGATGCCCGGAGACAAGCAGCTTTCCATGAAGCGCCTTGCTAAAGTGTGCCAGGTCAAACGCACAGCCATGGCAGATACTCATACCGCTGAACGCATCACCGGTTATCTGGTGGGCGGTATCAGCCCTTTTGGGACCAGGCAGCGATTAAGGGTGGTTATGGAAAAAGACATGCTGAGGTTTGATAAGATCCTGATCAACGCCGGGCAACGGGGCACGATGCTGAAGATCGCACCCGATGACATCCGCAAAGCCCTGGCCGCCACGGTTGCCGTCGTTGCCCAATCCTGTAATTCATTAGTCAATCCAAAGGCTGAAACCATTCCATGAAACGCTGGTTTTTGAATTGCATAATATCATCCATCACTTGCATGACCTGCTTGGTTACCGGACCAGGGGCCTGAAATTCCCTGTCCTCGAAACGCGCGACCGGTCCAACTTTTGAGCCGGTATGGACGGTGAACATCTCGTCGGCCGAAAACAATTCATCCGCCGTGATGGGTCTTTCAACTATCGGTATGCCAGCTTCCGGTGCTGACTGAAGAATCGAAAGACGCGTTATGCTTGATAAAACCCTTCCCAGGGGAGGCGTCATCAGAACGCCGTCTTTGACAATAAACACCGATTCAATCGAGCCTTCCGCCAGAAAGCCGTCCGTACCCAGCATGATACCGATATCAAAACCGCGGGAAACGGCGTTTTTGCGAGCCAG
>JAFDDW010000712.1 GCA_019310665.1 Deltaproteobacteria bacterium | reverse complement strand
TAGTATGTTAGAAATTTTATTTCTGCCTTCTATGGCAAAAAATCAAAATACAAGCACCACCTGATCTTAAAATTGGGTCAAATAAATTCCATCCGCCTCCGGCGGATCAATGACCGAAACTAAGTAATGTGTGCATTCAATATCACATCCTTTGTTTGATATTTGGATTTTTGGTCATTGGATATTATTTGTAATTTGTCATTTGTGATTTGTTTTTTCCGGCTTGTCCGGCTTAGGGGTGGAGGATCGGAAACCATATGAAAATTGCAGTGCTGGGTGGTATGGGCTTTCAGGGCCGGGCGGCATTGGCCGACCTTGCAGCGAGTCCGCCGGTTGAGTCGATCATCTGTGCCGACGCCGATTTGACCGGATTTGAAAGTAAAACCGGTTTTTTTGATACCGCTAAAGTGACAGCGGTCCAGCTTGACGCTTCTTCCAGCGCTGAACTGGAGGCAACCTTCAGAGACGGGGTAGACGTTGTCATCGATCTTTTGCCTCGCCAGTTGACGGAGACGGTGTGTCTGGCAGCCATCGCGAGTGGCGTTGGTGTGGTAAATACCAATTATGCTTATTCCATCGCTCACCTGGACCCCCAGGCCAAGGCGGCCGGTGTGACCATTATGCCCGAGTGCGGACTCGATCCCGGTATCGACCTGATCCTGTACAGCCTTACCATACGCCAATTTGAAGAAATTCACGTCATCAATTCTTATTGCGGCGGTTTTCCCGAAAAGGCCGCCTGCGACAACCCGCTCAACTACAAAGTGGCGTGGACCTGGGAAGGGGTTTTAAGTTCGACCCGCCGGGACGCAAGGGCCATCAAGGATGGACGGGTGGTTACCATTGCCGGGGATAAACAGCATGAGAGCCAGTGGATCCAATCGATTCAGTTTCCCGGACTGGGGCGGCTGGAGGCCATTCCCAACGGCAATGCGGTTTACTTCACGGATTTGCTCGGGGTGACAGAAACGATCAGAGAAACCGGCCGTTATTCTTTGCGGTGGCCCGGATGGAGTGCATTCTGGCGCCCGTTAAAACAGCTGGGTTTTCTAAGCGACAAACCGGTTAAAGGCCTGCCGTGCGACGTATCACCGTATCAGTTTCTCGATAAGCTGATGGGTCCTGAACTCCAGTATAAAAAAGATGAAAAAGATCTTGTGGCCCTGGTCAATGTGTTTGAGGGGCTTTCCGCCGGTAAACACATCCGCCGAACCAGCCGCATGCTCATAGAGCGTGACTTGAACACCGGCCTGATGGCCATGAGCAAGGGTGTTGGTTTGCCGGCCAGTATCGTGGCCCAGATGATTGGCGGCGGTGAAATAACTGCAACGGGTGTTCTCACGCCGGTCAAGCATGTGCCCGGCCGGGCATTCATGGACCGGGGCATTGTTGTCGAAGAGGAGGAAGAAGTCTTAGAACCTTAGTAATTATTTTTGTGCTTTTTGTGGCAAGATCTTTTTGTGTAAAAATCAAGTTACCCCATTTCTTTTAAGCGTATAACACAAACCCAAAAGGAGGAGAAAATGAAACGGTTAATGTTTGTTTTGTTGGCATTGGCGCTGACCGCAGGAATGGTCGGCACGACTATGGCCGGAACGCTGAG
Source organism: Deltaproteobacteria bacterium (assembly GCA_019310665.1). Lineage (GTDB taxonomy): Bacteria > Desulfobacterota > Desulfobacteria > Desulfobacterales > JAFDCJ01 > JAFDCJ01. The sequence goes on along the minus strand of JAFDDW010000712.1, from coordinate 1,770 downwards.
TGACATCGTTAAAAGGGGCGAGCTGCGGGTTGCCGTACAATCAGGCGCGGCACCCTATGCATTTGTGGACAAAAACGGCGAACACACCGGTTCCATGGTTGAGTTTACCCGGGAGATGGCCAAGCGCATGGGTGTCAAACTGAAAATTCTGGACTTTGACTGGGACGGCCTTATTCCGGCCCTGCTTTCAGGCAAGGCCGATATTCTGGCCGCGGACATGACCCCGACCCTGAAGCGCGCCCTTAAAATAACCTTCGCCGACCCGTGGTATTATGTCCAGCCCTGCATATTCACCAAAACCGGTGCTTCCTACCAGGTCCTGGAAGATGTCAATAAACCCAGTGTGACCGTGGGGGTGTTGCTCGGTTCCACCGGCGAGACCATCGCCAAGAAGTTTCTTCCCAATGCCAAACTCAAGACTTATAAGGGGGGCGGCCGGATGATTGTTCAGGCCCTTCTGGCCGGCCACGTGGACGCCGGGGTTAATGACGACCTGGCCGTACTGACGGTTTTGCCTGACTTTCCGCCCAATTCGCTCCGTCTGCTGGACAAACGCCTGGGCAAGGGCAAAGATCCGTTGGCCTTTGCGGTTCGCCAGGAGTCGGTCAACCTGTGGCAGTGGATCAACCTGTACTTTAAAACCATCCGCGCCGATGGGACCTACCAGGAAAACGTCCATTACTGGATGGAGACCACCGACTGGAAAAAGGAACACTAGCTCGAATATTTCATGAAATGTTCGGATTGACGACCCCAGCGGTCAGTATCAGCATCATCGTTGATCGTGGGAATGGGAGCGGGGGACCGGCGGGTCTTCCGCTCTCACGCCCCACCAATCGGGAAAGATGAGAGAATGCTTGAGGATTTCAATTTCAGAATTATTTGGGAGTATATGCCCTTTTTCCTGGAGGGCCTTCGCAACACCTTCCTGATATCGATTGTTTCCCTCTTTTTAGCGCTGATTGTGGGGATCACTGCCTGCGCCGGCCGCCTTTCGAGCTGGAAGCTTTTGCGGGCTATCTCCATTGTCTACATCGAATCCATCCGCTCGACACCCTTGCTGGTGCAGATATACTTTTTATATTTTGGATTGCCCACCCTGGGGATTCGGATACCCGAAATTCAGACCGGCATTTTGGCCTTGACGTTCAACAGCGGGGCCTATATCGCCGAGATCGTCAGGGCCGGAATCACTTCGGTTGACAGCGGCCAGATCGAAGCGGGCATCTCCTCCGGTCTCAACTATTTCCAGCGAATGCGTTTTGTCATTCTGCCCCAGGCCCTGGGCATGACCGTTCCGCCCCTGCTGGGACAGTCCATTGTGCTGGTCAAGGATTCGGCGCTGCTGTCGCTGATCTCGGTGTTGGAATTAACCCGCTGCGGCCAGACGCTGACTTCGGAACGGTTCATGCCCTCCGAGGCGTTTTTCACCGTGGCTTTTTTCTATTTGTGCATTTATTTCTGTCTCAAAACCCTGGCGGATTGGTCACAGAAAAAGCTGATATTTCGTGAGGCCTATTAATCCATGATCGCTTCCTATTTCCTGCGGTTGATTGAAATTTTTCCCTTTTTCCTCAAGGGGCTGTGGATGACCGTGGCCGTTGCCGGCCTGTCCCTGTTTTTCGGGACGATTCTCGGATTTCTGCTGGGCATCCTTCGCCCCAGCAACAACAAGCTGTTGAGTTGGCCCATCGGGGTTTATGTGTCTGTCATACGGGGTACGCCGTTCGTGGTTCAAATCTTCATTGTCTTTTTCATCCTGCCCGAGTG
>JAFDDW010000059.1 GCA_019310665.1 Deltaproteobacteria bacterium | reverse complement strand
CGAGTTCTTGAGAAAAGAAGCCTTGAACAAAAAAACCGTTCGTTAGTGAAACAGCTGGAGGAGCTGTCGATCAGAGATTCTTTGACCGGACTTTACAACTATCGACACCTCCAATCTTGCCTTGATGACGAGATCAATCGGTCCCGCAGATACGGCCATTCGTTTTTTGTTCTTATGATCGATGCCGACCACTTTAAAGATGTTAATGATACCTACGGTCATTTGTTTGGCGACCATGTTCTTAAAAAATTAGGTGAACTTCTTACCGGTCAACTGCGGTCAACGGATCGGCTTTATCGCTATGGCGGTGAAGAGTTTTTCGTAATTATGAATGAAATATCCAAAGCGCAGGCGGTAAAGGCGGTTAACAGGCAAATGACAGCCATAAGGAACCATACCTTCGTGTACCAAGATCAGAAAGCCAGGGTCACCGTCAGTATGGGCGGCGCCTTTTTCCCGCAAGATGCTCAGGATAAGGTGAATCTGGTTAAGACGGCCGATCAGGCGCTTTACCGGGCCAAGGAGGCTGGCCGAAACAGATTTGAATGCTGTTTTGATTTGCCGGTAGAAGTTTCAGCCTCAAGCCCGGCGCATTTAAAAAGCGCCGATGTTCATGATTTGTCCAAGGCGGTAAATTCCAATTGATACAGATTTAACCTCAAAACAGAAAATACCCTGAAATTATCTGTTGAACCCAAAAAAGGAAAGCAATAATGAGTAAACCAATTTCACGCAGAACCCTTAAACGGTATAGGGTCAAAGACGGCGCTTTTGCAGTCCTTTATCAGAATTCATCCAAACTGGGACAAATTATTGATATCAGTATGGCTGGTTTCTCATTTCGCTACAGTGACAGCCAATTCATAGATAATGACCGAGATGGTAAGGCTTTTTTTTATCATGATCACCGGCGACGGCTCGAAAATTTAACCACTTTTGATATTTTTTTAGTCGACAGCGGCATATACATCGATCGCATACCATGTAAAATTGTTTCCAGTTTTGAAATAGACGAGCCGGAGTCTTCCAACTCGATTTCCATGAAACGATGCTGTATCCAGTTTGATGAACTTGTTCCCGGGCAAATATCCGATTTGGCCGATTTTATTAAAGATTGTACCGTCGAGGCTGACTGAATTACCCTTTCTGACGATATCATGCCCTTGAAAACGTTCCGTTAAATCCCAATTCACAAAATTCAAACGCCCTACCCTGTTACCGGAAATATTCAAGAGACTATTTAACAGGGCCGGCAAATCTCAGAATACAATCCATCAACTCAATTCGGACTGCCTAGGATTTCCACCAAAATTAAAGATTATGCTTTAATGGTCGATAATAACTACGATGAATGAAAAAATCCTCATAATTGATGATGATATTCAAATTCTGACTATGCTCGATACTATATTATCGGCAGAAGAATATGAAGTCACCAGAGCTGAAAGCGGCCAAGAAGCCGTCAAGCTGTTCAAATCAGAACCTTTTGATCTGGTCATCACCGACATGAGTATGCCCGGCATGGGGGGATTAGAAGTATTAGAAAAGATTAAACATTTTGATGGCAACATTGAAGTAATAATTCTGACCGGCAATGCCACATTTGAAAATGCCGTTCAGGCCATGAAGGAGGATGGCGCTTTTAATTATCTGACGAAACCGTTGGATAATATTGAAGATCTCTTAATTTCAGTCAAGCGTGCCATTGAGAAACGCAAATTACGGTTGGAAAACAAGGCCCTGATTGACGAATTACAAAACGAGGTCGAAGAGCGTAAAAAAGTGGAGCAACAGCTATTGCAGAGCAAGTCGAACCTGCAGTCTGTTTTTGATGGCATTTCAGAACCTTTGATCATGGTCGACCGCCGAATGACCATAAAAATTTTGAACAAAGCGGCTAAAGATTATACCGGGATTTCACGGTACCAGGATATTCTGGGTCAATCCTGTTATAGGATGTTAGCCGGGAAATCATCTCCATGCCAGGATTGCCAATTAAATCTGGCGATACTAAGCAAAAATCCCATCACTTTCGAACGAAACGGCTTAAAAGATCCTTCGCGATTCGAAGCTGTTGTTATTTACCCCATGCAAAATGAAGTGCAAGGCGAAGGCAACGCCATTATCCGCATCGAAGACATTACCGAACAAAGAAAAATCGAAGAACAATTAATCCGCGCTGACCGTCTGTCTTCCCTGGGACAGCTTTCCGGCGGAATCGCCCATGAGATTCGAAATCCTTTGGCCAGTATCAACTTGTTTACTGACATTTTGTGCGATGAGGATAAATACGACCGCGCCGATCATGAAATGGAGCTTTTTGATGAAATTAGAGAAAACATAATTAGAATCGAACAGATCATTAAACGGGTGCTAGATTTTGCCAAGCCACCGGTAGCGACTTCAGATGAAATTGATTTGAATGACTTGACCCGGGAAAATGTTAAGTTTTGGTCATCCAAGCTCAGAAAATCAAACATTCATCTGAATCTGAATTTAAATATCAGTTTGCCTTCGGTCCGGGGAGATGTCATCGGTCTGCAACAAGTCATTAACAACGTGGTTTTAAACGCCATCGAAGCCATGGCCGAGGGGGGCAATATGGACATAAGGACAGCGCTGGGCCTATCCTCGGTGGCCGCAAATAGCCCCGCCGTATTTTTAAGCGTTAGTGATTCAGGTCCCGGTATCGAAACGGCTCACCAGGAAGACATATTTAACCCTTTTTTCACCACCAAAGCCACCGGCACCGGACTGGGATTGAGCATATCGCACCAAATCATCAAGCGCCAAGGCGGCGCTATCTCCTTTAAGACCAATCCCCAAAAGGGAACAACGTTTACCATCGAACTGCCGGCAACGGGTTTTAAGAATAAAATTCCCGCTACGTCTTTGCTTGAGAGTGGCGGTGGGAAGAACTTAGGGGCTTTGCCCCAATTGTAATGATGCAACAATACCCAGTATTCCAATTTCCCACTATTCCATCATTCCATGGGGTTTACAAAAGAATATTTCCACGAAAAACACTATAATTCCAATGGATTGTATAAATTACGAGACGTTCAATTATGGATTCTAAAATTCTGATCGTCGATGATGATAAGAGCATCAGAAAAGGTCTTTCTTTAGCTCTGGACGATAAATACCGCACCATAACAGCCGGGGATGGTTTGGAGGCATTAAGGCTTTTCGAGAACGAACGGCCGGACATCGTGCTGCTGGATGTCGGGCTGCCGGAAATTGATGGCGCCGAGGTGCTCAAAAGGCTAAAGCGGAACCATCCGGATGCCTCGGTGATTATGGTCACGGCAGTTGAAGACATCAAAACCATTGTGAAGGCAATAAAGCTGGGCGCCTATGATTATCTGGTAAAACCGATTAATTCCCAGGAACTTTTGCTAACCATAGCGCATGCTCTTGAGAACAGGGGATTAAAGAATCAGATCAGATCAATCCAGCAGCCACGTGTTGACAAGTATAATTTTGACCTGATTGGTAATAATCCCCGCATAAAAGATATTGTTCAAATTGCAAAAAAAGCTTCAAACAGCCTCGATACGCCAGTGTTAATCACCGGTGAAAGCGGTGTCGGTAAGGGGGTTCTTGCCAAAGCGACGCATTATAACAGCCGTGAAATACCGGGGCCTTTTGTTACGGTAAACTGCGGAGCTATTGCCAAAGATCTGGTAGAAAGCGAACTTTTTGGCTATGAGCGAGGCGCTTTCACCGGGGCCAGGGCCGATGGCAAAAAGGGTCGTTTTGAAGAATCTGACGGCGGGACTCTGTTTTTAGATGAAATCGGAGCGATGCCTCTCTCCGCCCAGGTAAAATTACTCGCAGTTTTAGAAGATCGAGCCTTTTACAGGATTGGCGGAAACAGGCCGGTTAAGGTTTCAGCGAGAATCATTGCGGCTACCAACATCGATCTGGACCAGGCCGTTGAACGGGGTGAATTCAGAAGCGATCTTTTTTTCCGACTAAATGTGGTTAGACTTGATTTGCCTCCCTTGCGGGAAAGACCGGAAGATATCATACTCCTTACCAAGCATTTCATGAACCAGTATAATCATAAGTTTAGCAAAAATTTTAACGCAATTTCTCCTGGTGCGCAGACTTTTCTATTGGATTTTCAATGGCCCGGAAATGTACGCGAACTACGAAATGCCGTCGAACGAATAATTCTCATCGAAACCGGGGATGTTCTCACATTGGAACATTTTCATATTTTAGGACCGCCCAAGGAGAACAAGACCGCCGGCTTCAAACCAGCGACTGCCGATAATGACCTTGATTATAATGAAGTGACCAAAAGCCTCATCGGAAAAGCCATGAAAATTACCAGGGGAAATGTCTCTGAAGCTGCCCGTCTGATGAATATGCCGTCCCACAAGCTTCGCTATCGGATTAAAAAATATGGATTGATAAATCAGCAGATTAACTGACAATGTAAAGCCTTCGAATATTCTCAACCTGCTAACAATATTATAAGCTGTTTAACATACTTATATTACACTCATAATTTATAAATTGCCGACCTTCACTCATCTCCCTTACCAATATTTCCACATCTCATGTTCGATGCTGTTTAATGGACTAGATCCCTGCAAATTAAATTTCTATCTTAACACCTTGAATTCATGTTATATTTTATTCGCCGCGCACCTCCTTTATTCCTTTGGCATGATTGATGCTAAAGGTCATAGGTAAAGAACTTGTTTCTCAATCAAAGGGGGAATTAGCAGCATGGAACGTATATTAGTCATTGATGATGAAGCTTCAATTCGCAAAGCCCTGCAAATCGGGCTTGCTTCAGAGGATTTCGAGGTGGATTTGGCCGGTGACGGAATCAGCGGTATTCAGTTGGGGCAGAAACGATCATATGATATCCTGATTGCCGATCTATGCCTTCCTGATATTAACGGCCTCGAAGTTATAAAGGAAATCAGGCAGTCAACCCCTGATATAATTCCAATCGTTATCACCGGCAAGGGCAATATGGACAGCTCACTTGAAGCCATAAGGCTTGAAGTCAGCGATTTCCTGGAAAAGCCGCTTAGCCTCTCATCCGTTAAAGACTCAATCGCACGGGGGATAGAACGACGCGCGCTGAAGCGTCAGGCAGTCGAAGATAAAGTCCATCAAAAGCTTCTCTCTGATTCACTCACCGGTCTTGCCGCCCGATCTTTATTCATGGATCGATTACAAAAAGCGATTTCCAGGATCAAGCGCGATAATAATCGTTCCTTTGCTGCTTTTTTGATCGATATCGATCAATTCAAAGTGGTAAACGATGCTTATGGCCTGAATATCGGTGACCGGGTTTTATCCGAATTATCCAAACGCTTTAAAACTTGTATTCGACCAACAGATACCATTGCGCGCATGGATGGTGATGAGTTCGCCGTTCTGATAGAAGATTCCGAAGGATATGAAAAAGTGATCGAGATTGCCGAACACTGTCGGAACGCCGCTGAGCAGGCCTTTGTAATGGATGGCAATCGAGTGAATATTAGCGTCAGCATTGGGATAGTGATGAAGACGGTTTTCTGTGAATCTCCTGATGAAGTCCTGCGAGATGCTGAAATGGCTCTATCGCACTGCAAGGAGCAGGGCCGAGGACGTGTTAAAGTGTTTGATAAGAAAATGCTGGAACAAGCGCTTGAGTCACTGCAGTTAGAAAATGATTTGCGAAGGTTTTCTATTGGCCAAGCCGGCAAACAAAGATTAGGTGATTAAACTCTTGAACCGGTTCAGAAGTTTACAACTGCAATAATATCCCTTGACATTCGACATGAGGTGTCTTAAAAATTAGGACGATCAGCTTCCCAAATTAGCACGTGACACCGTATTTTGTCTTCACGATCAGAAAAGTTTTAGCAGGGTTAGCTTGTATATTGAAAGCTAACCTTTTTTTATTGGACCCGTTGAGCCAATCTACGAACGAGATCATAACAGGGCTATAATCTGAATTTAAGGCAATAGGTTACTTAATGAAAATAATGGAAATTACAAGCACCAAAAACCAAATTTCAAACAAATCCCAATGACCGAAATTCTAAATTCAAAACAGGCACAATGTGCGCGAAAACTATTTAAGTGATCGGAATATTTTGCTTATTGGAATTTGGAATTTGGATATTATTTGGAATTTGGAATTTGAGATTTGGGATTTTGGTTGCTAATCAGAGAAACACATTATTTATATCTGAGTCAGATAGAGTCTACTTTGACGTTACTTTGAGTTATCACAAGAATCATCTTGACAACCATTTTTTGTTAATGCTATTAAAATTGGTTTTATTCAGCTTCATTGTTAAAAAATAAGAAAATCCAATCCTTGCTCTGGATAACACCAGGGCTTTATTAGCCGAAAGGAGAATGCATGCGAAGGTACGAAACATTTGTTATTATTGATCCTGATTTGTCTCAGGACATACGGGATCAGGTCGTTGAAAGAGTCGAAGAACTGATCTCCCAGATGGACGGATTTTTGGTTTTAACCGATGATTGGGGCGAAAGGAAACTGGCCTACGAGATTAAGAAAAGGGCACGTGGCTATTACGTGCGGTTTGATTACTGCGGATTGTCACCCCTGGTAAATGAAATCGAACGTTTCTTCCGCATTGACGATCGGGCACTCAAATATATGACCGTTTTGCTGGACAAAGATGCCGACCTTGAAAAAATCAAGGAGGAAAAGGCCGCAAAAGAGGCCGCAAAAGAGGCCGCAAAAATGGCCGCTGCGGAAAGCAAAACAGATGTGGAAGAGGCTCCGGAAGAAACCCAAAAAGAGGTGGAGACTGCCCCTGTAAAAGTGGAGACTGCTCCTGTAGAGGTGGAGACTGCTCCTGTAGAGGTGGAAACTGCTCCTGTAGAGGTGGAAACTGCTCCTGAAAAAGAGGTGGGTACTGCCCCCGTAAAAGAGGTGGATACTGCCCCCGTAGAAGAATCAGAAGTCAACCGGGAAGAGACGAAAAAAGAAGATGTGCCCTCTTCCGATGAGGCTGATTCTGCAGTGGAAACGACCCCATTGAAAAATCCAGAGGAGGCATAAATCATGGCCGTACCGTCAAGAGGCCCGAGAGGCAATAGGAAAAACCAGAACCCGAGAAGGAAAAAAAGAGTATACCATCGCCGGAAGGTTTGCCGATTCTGTGCAGATTCAAGTCTGGTAATTAGCTATAAAGACCCTAAATCCTTGAGATATTTTATCACCGAGCGCGGCAAAATCATTCCCCGACGATTATCCGGGTGTTGCGCCAAGCATCAGCGCACCCTCACCCATGCGATCAAGCAGGCCCGAACGATTGCCTTTCTGCCATTCGTAGGATCCGTCGAAATTCGCTGATAAAGAGGATTCAACAGCCGGCAAGGCCGGGGATTTCCCGCAAACTTTTATCGGCACAGCAACGCAAATGGTAAAGGATATAGTCACTGGTGTCTCAGTTACAAGCCTGATATTTCTCATTTCGGTATTCATTCCGATTATCGGGTTTGTGGCTGCGTTGTTTATTCCCTTGCCGATTCTTTTTTACCGCTTGCGGCTGGGACGGATAAACGGGTTGGTGATTCCTATCATCTCAAGCCTCGTTATGGTGGTTTTCATCGGCGGTATTTCCCTCGATATATTGTTTTTTGCCGGACTTCTGCTGATCGGATTTATCCTGGGTGAATTATTTGAGTTAAACCTATCGATCGAAAAAACAACGCTCTATGCGTCCGGCAGTGTCGTTCTGTCGGGTTTGATCGGTCTGATAATATCCAGCATGCTGACCGGTGAAGGTGTTTTCGGCATCGTATCCAACTACGTTGCAAAAAATCTGGAACTCACCCTGGTGTTGTACCAGAGCATGGGCATGTCGCAAGAAAATGTCCAGCTGATCTCCCAGTCCCTGGACAAAATCCAGCATGTTCTGGTGACAATCATTCCCGCTCTGGTCTCAACTTCGACCCTGTTTGTTACCTGGATCAGCATTCTGATTGCGAAACCGGTGCTGATAAGCCGGTCGCTTTATTATCCGGATTTTGGGCCCTTGAAATTGTGGAAGGCCCCTGATTATCTGGTATGGGTTGTCATTGGCTGCGGTCTGGCATTATTTCTGCCGATTCCGGTTATTAAGGTCATTGGGTTAAACGGCCTGCTGATGTTTACTTTTTCCAGGGCATCGCCATCGTTTCATATTATTTTAATAAAAAGCGGTTCCCTAAAATTTTACGGGTTTTCCTTTACACGCTTATGGCCCTTCAGCAGTTAATTTTGTTGGCCGTCATCGGACTTGGGTTTTTTGATTTATGGATAAATTTTAGAAGATTGGGTAAACAGGCGGGCTAGAAATATTAAATATTCAATTACATTGCGGAGGTTTTAAAAATGAAAGTAATTTTAAAAGAGACCATAAACTCCCTGGGAATAATCGGCAGCGAGGTTGCCGTAGCTGATGGCTATGCGCGCAACTACTTGCTGCCCCAAGACAAAGCAGTTTTGGCCACGCCGCAAAACCGGCACAAAATGGCACAAGAAAAGACCAAATTTGACATCCAGATTGCCAAAGAGCGTAAACTGGCGGAAGAAATGGCCCAGAAGCTTGAAGGCGTTGTGTGTCAGATATCTGCCAAAGTCAGCGAAGAAGACCGCCTTTACGGATCGGTCTCAACCAGAGATATCATTGACGCCCTTGCCGGTCAGGAAATTGTGGTCGAAAAAAGAATGATTCTCATGAAAGAGCCGATCAAAGAAATTGGTAGCTTCAAAATTCCAATCCGGGTCTATAAAGAAGTTGAGCCTGAAATTACAGTTGAAATTGTACCCGAGTAGTGAAAATTGAATATTGAAACAAAAGGTTAAAAATACTTTTTTTCTAATAAAAACCCTGAAATGACTATTGAATAACTAATGGCCGAACGCCAAGGGCAAAATCCAAAAGATCCGGCACCGTACAATCTTCCGCCGCAAAATATCGAAGCGGAGGAATCCCTCATCAGTGCCATCCTCGTCGATAACAATACCCTGCTGGATGTCATCGAGATACTGGCCCCGGAAGATTTCTACCGAACCGCTCACCAGAAAATTTATGCCGCTATCACCGATCTGTTTAACAAAGCGGAACCGATAGACCTTGTCACTCTGGCCAACAAGCTAAAAGAAAAAGGACACCTGGAAGAGATCGGAAGTGCCAGCTATCTCGCAAGGCTGGTCGATACCGTACCATTGGCGGTCAATGCTCAGCATTATGCCAAAATTGTCCATGATAAGGCCGCATTAAGACGGTTGATCGAAAAGGCCAATGCCATCGTCAAACGCTGTTTCGAAGAAAGGGGTAACGCCGATGATGTCATCGACTTTGCGGAATCCGCTATTTTTGAAATTTCTGAGAAAAAATCCCAGCAGGCCTTTTATCCCCTTAGCAAGATAATCCTCGGCAACATTGAAACCCTGGAAGAAAATCAGGGTAATCGCAGTCTGGTGACCGGAATCCCGACAGGATTTAGCCGTCTGGACAACCTGACCTCAGGGTTTCAGAACTCCGACCTCATCATCCTGGCTGCGCGACCCAGCATGGGTAAAACCGCTCTGGCACTGAACATCGCCCGAAATGCAGCGGTGGATGCCAACATACCAGTGGCCGTATTTTCACTGGAAATGTCCAAAGAGCAGCTGTCGTTACGGATGCTTTGTTCGGAGGCACGTATCGATTCATCCCGCTTACGGGGCGGATTTTTCAGTATGGAAGATTGGCATCGGCTTACCGATGCCGCCGGTATTCTTTCTGAATCCCCTATATATATCGACGATTCTGCCAGCCTGTCGGCCATGGACATACGGGCCAAGGCCCGTCGGCTCAAAATGGAAAAAAATATCGGCTTAGTCGTTATCGACTATTTGCAGCTTATGCAGGGGCGTGCAGGTGCCGAACGGAGGGACATAGAAATTTCCGAGATTTCCAGATCCTTGAAAGCCCTGGCCAAAGAACTGGACTTACCGGTTCTGGCCCTATCACAGCTCAATCGGATGCTCGAACAACGCAATGATAAAAGGCCCCGGCTTTCGGATTTGAGGGAATCCGGAGCATTGGAACAGGATGCGGACGTTGTTGCCTTCATATACAGGGACGAAGTATACAACAAAGAAGAAGATAACCCCAATAAAGGGGTTGCCGAAATCCTGCTGTCCAAACAGCGCAACGGTCCCACGGGGGATATATATTTAACATTTCTAAATTCCTATACGCGGTTTGAAGATTTGGCGTCTGAGGAAGTTATGGCCAGGGGTTAATTGCCACTTCCTTATAAGCAACGTTTGTATCTTTGTGGTAGATCAGGGTTTAGCGTAAAATAAAGCTGCTCGAAAAAATGCCTAAAATGCACTTTAGGCATTTTTAATGCTCACCCGATATAGGACTTTTATAAACAAAACTGTATTACTCTCCATAAAAATCATACCCCTTTGAAGAAACTTTACGGAAATACCAGCGGTCTAAAGGCGAATCAAATTAAACGGCTTGAAAATTTTTACCGCCGTCGCATCCCGCCTGAATTTTTGCTTACCTATGAATTAGCGCGCGACCTTTGC
>JAFDDW010000711.1 GCA_019310665.1 Deltaproteobacteria bacterium | reverse complement strand
TGATATCACAACCAGCCAGCACTCTCGAGAATGATTGACTTAGGAAGTGGAAATAAATAAATCATCGGTTTTCTGTTGTGTTTTAAGTTTTCTTATGATATTTCATGTTACATGATATCAAAAGAGAAAAAAGATGCAATCAGAATCAAGTACAAGATTCTGAAAATTGAATTTGACGAGCGTGGACGCCGAATGTGGGCGGCGGCCGAAGCAAAAACATTGGGGCATGGTGGTGTAGTTGCCGTCGCGTCAGCAACAGGGCTTGCCGAAAGTACGATAAGACTCGGCAAGCATGAAATAGCAAGCACCCACACTGCAAGCAAGAAAGGTGGAGAAGTTCGCAGAATTAGAAAAAAGGGGGGCGGCAGAAAACCTCTTGAAAAAAAGGATAGCGATCTTCCCAGATTATTAGACGCATTAGTTGAGCCTACATCGAGAGGCGATCCAATGTCTCCGCTAAGATGGACATGCAAAAGCACAAGACGGCTTGCTAAAGAACTAACGGCCAATGGGCGTCCTTGTAGTCATGCCAAAGTTGGAAAACTGCTTGCCGATTTACATTACAGCCTTCAAAGTACTCGTAAGAGGATGGAGTGATCAACGACAATTATTATTTCCCCTCAACGACAATTAGAATTCCCGAATTTTACCACGAATGTTGATACCGCCACAGGCAGGCAAACGAAGTGGAGCGTAGCGGAACGGCGTTTGCCTGCCTGTGGGCTAAATTGTTTCCTGAGTCTCCGTGTACGTCTTTTGCAAATCCAACACCTCCTTCCTCGTTTTTATGCCAGGTGAAACGGAGGGAACCCAGAGGGCGACCGGAGTTTCACCTGGGTGGCGGGCGCTTGGCCGATAACCATTGTCTTCACTTGTCTATGTATTGTCTATGTAATGCTCTTGCTCTGCCGTGGTCATGGCCGATATCCGCTCTGAATATGTCGTAAACGTAAAGTGGATAGGTGTAATCTGCTTCTTTGATTAGGATACCTCCCTGCAAATCGGTTATCGAAAAGATGCCATGGCTATCTTCGCATTCGTCAAACCAAGTTGTGTTTTCATCCGTAAAATCGATATTAATTGTTTCCAGTCTGCCTTTCTGCGGATTGTAAACGGTTTTTTCCATATTTCTTCTCCTATCTTTGATTTGCCGGAAAAAGGGCTTACCAGAATGCCCTACAATCAACGATCTCTGCCCGGCCTATAGGTTACCATTACCCAAAACCCACTCACTTAGAGCCCTTTGCCGGGCCATCAGGTTTTTTGTTCTTATTTTTCTTGGCCACTTCCATCCGGTAACTTTCAATGTTGAGCTCCAGAATCACACTGTGATGTACCAGTCGATCAATAGCAGCTGCGGCAGTCATCGGATCTTTAAAAATCTGCTCCCATTTGGAAAACGGCAAATTGCTGGTAATCATCAGGCTGCCGCGTTCGTAACGATCGGCCAGGAATGTAAACAGCACCTCCATCTCCTGGCGGCTGTGCTGGACGTATCCGATATCATCGATGATAACCGCATCATAGCGCGATAACTTTTTAAGAACCTTGCTCATCGCAAGATCCCTTTTTGCAATTAGCAGATCCTGTACCAGCTGGCTGCAGCAGATAAACAGAACCCGTCTGCCCTGTTCGATAAGCTCATGGCCGATGGCGCATAAAAGGTGGGTCTTGCCGCTGCCTGGATTCCCGAAAGCCCGAAAGCCAATACATTTTCGCAACGGTTTAAAAAAGAGCCGTCAGATAAAACATTTAAATGCATAGCCACTTTGGTCGGCAGACGCTTTTTGTCAAAGTTGTCAAAGGTTTTGGAAGGCGGCAGTTTGGAAGCACGCAGGTTGCGATCAATACGATTTTGCCGACGCGTTTCGCATTCGAGTTTGAGCAGTTCAAGAAGATACTGCTCATAGCTCAACGGTTCTTTTCGCGCCTGATCAGCAATCTGTTGATAACATCCACGCATTGTGGGCATATGAAGCTGCTTGAGATAGTCGAGGATTTGTTCATCGATAGTCATCATGCCGTCACCTCCTCGATCAACTGATCATAGCAACTCAGATCCACTTCCGGGATACGCACCTTGGTGGCTACCGGAACCGGTTGGCTGCAACGCACCAGTGCCTCTACTTGCTCATCGCAGATTCTGATATTTTTATCGATCATCATTCGTAATACATCATCGACCGCCGTTTCACTTTCCCGGGCCGCCAAATATAAAATATTCAGATATTGCTTGGCAGCTATTTTGGGGGAATGTCGTTGTTTTAAATCATCATATGCGATGCGGAACCGGCTGGTGGGGAATAGATCCTCCCGATAGCGGTAGTTTTCAAATGCGCCTGGTTTTCGTATGAGACTGTCGATAATGTGCCGATAATTTATCGCATGCTTGCCCTCACCGCGCAGTCGCGCAAACGTATCAACTCTTTTTTGCCCGTACCATATCTCCAGATGATCCATGTAAAGACGCACCTGAATGCGTTCACCTGTCAGCCGGCTGTCCACTGAGTAGGCATTGTGATTGACCCGGATGATACTGCTGGGTCCCACAGTCATGGAACTTTTTTTGAATGCATCTATTCGACGCTTGGGCAACCGGTGTAAAACCGCCTGCTCTTGAGAAAACCGTTGCCTGCGCCCGGCATTGAGTTGTTTAAACAGCTTGCAGAGAAATTGCTCATATTCTTGCCGGTCGGCAAAATCCCGGCTGTTTCTTAAAAGTAAGGCCTGATCCACCGCCCGTTTGAACCGATGATGGCGTTGTTCCACATCTCCGTTTTCATGAGGACTGTTTGGATTGGTCTTGCAGCCGGTAAGAGCGTAATGATCTAAAAGATCCTGGTAACGCAGGGTAAATTCATCCGGATGGCTGGTCTTTTGCACCGCGGTTGTCAGACAATCGGTGCGATGCATCTCCGGAACCCCTCCCAACTCCCATAAGGCATTTTGCAGTCCCTGGCTCAGAGACTCAAAACTTTCAGAAAAACATATACTTCCCGCCTCCCAGTTGGAATACGTTAACACAAAGTGATAAATCAGATGATCAAACGGCCTGCCACCGATGGTAATCTCCAGCTTGTTCATGTTAGTAAAATCCGACTGGCCCAACTGACCGGGATGGTGAAGCTGAGTAAAAAAAACCTCTTTTGCCGGACCTTCCGATGCCCGCCAAACTTTAATATGCCGTTGAAGGCTGCGAAGCTGCCCATCGGCATACCGGCCCGGGTTCCGGCGCTGAAAATCCTCGAATATGGTCTTGGCTTCTAAACCCGGATTGATCTCCAGCATCGATTTTATCCCATCCCAGCTGTCCTCAAATGGATCTTGGCGCGTCCTCCATGTGTGTGGTTGCTCCAATTCACTGGGCAGCTTACCCAGCTTGTGATACTTGCGGGCAGTCTTTTCATCCATTCCCGCCTTGATTGCCGCTATCCCGAAATTCTTTTCTGTCTGTACCAATTTGAATAACCTCCTTACCTGTTGGTCCGTAACCATCCAAATCGCTCCTTTTCTCTAATAATTTGGATGGTTCTATCAGTTTTTTTAGTTTTTGATTCCGGGAATTTTAATTGTCGTCAGACGGGTATTATAATTGACGCTCATCATTCGTGCGGATTCTGATGCGATTTTGAAATTTATTGATGACTGTTGTTATCGATTAAGTGGAGTATATACTACATTTTCTGAGCTGTA
>JAFDDW010000710.1 GCA_019310665.1 Deltaproteobacteria bacterium | reverse complement strand
AACCGGGTCATCGTAGCTTAACGCAACGGCACTGGGACCTTTAAAAAAATCCTGTATCAAAGCGCCGTCATTATCTGCCGATGCCCGGATGAGAAGGGTGTTTTTCGCAACACGATATTCAATTTCTTCCGCCCGGAGCTTGCGCCGCAGATCGTTCATTGCAGCAACATCCAACCCTTTGTAATCGGTTAGGACAATGATTGCGGATTTAGAAAACCTTTCACGCAGATCTTCAACAATTTGTTGTTTGTCTTCTATTTTCATTTTTTAATGTCACCTCCTTCCCTGATCTGACAAAATACCGGAGAAAAGTGGCAAAAGCTGGTTTGCGATTACGACCGCAATGGATCGGGGCTTTCAACAGACAACCACTCATCTGCCTCGGTAGGCCGGCAATGCCGATTATACACAATCGTTGTCAGCCATTTTGTGAACCTACGGTCTTTGACAGAATGATTATTAATCTGAGAATTTATCGTGAATTGATTTGTCTCCTGTGATGTTTTTAACGGCAGATTCGAACGCCGGAACATCCAACTGCACCGGGGCTATTTGACCAAATCTTTGACAAACGCGGTGTCAACTTTGACTCCGGGACCCATTGTCGTAGATATGGCGATCCCTCTCAGGTAAGTTCCTTTGCTCGATGCCGGCTTGAGACGCAAGATGGTTTCTATGAAGGCCGCAAGATTCTGGATGATTTTTTCAACTCCAAAAGAAACCTTTCCCATGGGTACGTGAACAATACCGGCTTTCTCGACCCTGAAATCAATCTTGCCGGCTTTAAGTTCATTCACCGCCCTGGCAACCTCAAAAGTAACGGTCCCGGTTTTGGCATTGGGCATGAGCCCTCTGGGCCCAAGCAGTTTTCCAATTTTCCCAACGGTACCCATCATATCGGGAGTGGCAATTGCCTTGTCGAAGCCAAACCACCCACCTTTGATTTTCTCTACCAGGTCATCGTTTCCAACAAAGTCGGCGCCTGCATCCAGCGCTTCTTTTTCTTTTTCGCCTTTGGCAAAAACGAGGATTTTGACCTCTTTACCGGTTCCATTCGGCAAAATGACAGTTCCCCGCACCATCTGGTCCGCATGTCTGGGATCCACACCCAGGCGAACGGCGACATCTACAGTCTCATCAAATTTGACATAAGATAATTCCAGCGCCATCTTCACAGCCTCGTCAAAACCGTTTAACGACCCAGCGGCTATCTTTTTTTCCGATTCAATATACTTTTTACCCCGCTTCGGCATTGTTTTTATTATCTCCTTATCTAGTATTTCTCGTCACAGCTTGCGCAACCCGTGGCCCGTAACTCGTAACCCGTAACTCGTAACCCGTAACTCGTAACCCGTAACTCGTAACCCGTCCTTTTACCCGACTTCAATTCCCATACTGCGGGCTGTTCCCTCAATGATTTTGCAGGCGGCATCCAGATCATTGGCATTGAGATCGACCATTTTCAGATTGGCAATCTCTTCGACCTGTTTGCGGGTCACGTTACCAACCCGATCTCTTTTGGGATCACCCGCCCCTTTAGCAATTTTAGCTGCTTTTTTCAGCAAAACAGCGGCAGGGGGCGTTTTGGTGATGAATGTAAATGATCGATCCTGGTAGACCGTTATTACTACTGGTATAATCATGCCGTCATCTTGCGCTGTCCTGGCATTGAATGCTTTGCAAAAGTCCATAATATTAACCCCGTGTTGTCCCAGCGCAGGACCGATCGGGGGGGATGGATTGGCTTTTCCAGCTTCAACCTGCAGTTTAATGAGCGTCATTACCTTTTTTGCCATTTTTTAGCTAATCTCTCCTAATCTATAATTTCTGAACCTGTACAAAATCGAGTTCCACCGGGGTGGATCGGCCGAAGATGCTCACCAGAACCTTAATTTTACCTTTTTACCTTAATTTTACCTTTTTCCTGATTGACTTCTTCCACCGTACCGTTGAAATTTGTAAACGGTCCATCGATAACCCGAATTTCATCCCCGAATTCGAAAAAATACTTCGGCTGGGGTTTCAATTTGCCGGCTTCCATCTGGTTTAATATCTGATCCGCTTCTTCATCGGAAATAGCTGTCGGATTATTTCGCCCGCCCAGGAATCCTGTAACCTTGGCGGTATCATTGACCACATGCCAGGTTTCATCATCGAGTTCCATTCTGACCAGGATATAACCTGGATAAAATTTGCGGGAGGAAGTTTTGCGTTTCCCTTTGACTAATTCAACAATCTCTTCGGTGGGAACAAGTACTTCGCCAAATTTATCAGGATGAGAGGAAACGACAATTCGCTCTTCCAGGGTTGCTTTCACCTTATTTTCGAAGCCCGAATATACATGCACTATGTACCATTTGAGTGCCACTGTTTTCTCTCCTCAATCTATTGCAGAACGATTCGGATCAAACCGGAAATACCAAAATCTACTACACCCAGAAATAATGAAATAAGCATCACCAAAGCAATGACAACCGCAGTAGAGCCAATGGTTTGCTTACGTGACGGCCAGGTAACTTTTTTCAACTCCACCTTGACCTCCCTTAAAAACTGGGCGCTCTTGGTAAAAACATTATCTTTAGGCTTGGCCGCCGGAGGGCTTGCTACGGCCAACTGCCTTTTCGCCGCCGCCGGCTTAGTCTTGATTGCCTTGGCGGAACCCCCGTCCAGGGTAACTTTTTTTGCGCCAGGCTTATCTAAATCCTTAACATCAACGGCTGGCTGTTTTGCAGCTGCCTCTTTTTTCTTCTTTTTAGCCGCTGACGATTTTTTTCGCTGTATCCGTCCCATTGCGCTCCTAAAATTGCGAAAGCTCAAAGCTTAAAAAGTCATTTCATTCTTTGATCTTCAGGCCCTGAGCTTCACTCTTAAAAAGTGTGGCAGGCCAGGAGGGATTCGAACCCCCAACACCCGGATTTGGAGTCCGACGCTCTACCGTTAGAGCTACTGGCCTGCATCATCCGTTTTGACCTAATCAAAATAAACGTTTTCCCAAAGTCGGCGCATTGCGTTTGGCATTGTCGATGATCAGCTGAACTGTACAGGTTCTGTCTGCCATTACCGCCACTACCGAATCAAAAGGGCAACCGATTTGATTCGTCTATTTGGTCTCCTTGTGCGGCGTGTGCTTTCGGCAAAACCGGCAATATTTATTAAACTCCAGCTTATCCGGCGTTGTTCGCTTATTCTTGGTCGTCGAATAATTTCTTCTTTTGCATTCAGTGCATGCTAATGTAACAATGATTCTCACCTGAAGGACTCCTTATTATTCAATAATCTCACTAACGACACCGGCGCCCACCGTACGACCACCTTCGCGTACCGCAAAGCGGACTTCCTTCTCCATGGCGATCGGCG
>JAFDDW010000058.1 GCA_019310665.1 Deltaproteobacteria bacterium | reverse complement strand
CAAGATCTGGGAATACGATATACAGCCCTGGGTGTTTTTGGCGCCGCAGGGTTGATTTTCGCGGAGTGATCTTTACAATACTCGTCGGTGATGCCACCGTAAAGCTGTTTTTAGGCATAAAGGGATGGATACCCCAATATTTGGTATATAACCCTTCATCAAAGTTTTCATCCATTATTGTATATTAGGGATACGCAATCACCAAATTCGCGAAAGGTGCGATTGCGGCTATTATGTTACAATGCATTGTGTAGGCTTTGAGGTTTCGATTAGGTTTACAAATCCACAAAACGATTATCTCCAGAATTGAGAGTTGCATCACTATTCGACTTTGGCTTTATCTTTGGTTTTTTTGGCGGATGCCGGCGGTTTTTGGGGAATTTTTACACTGAATAAAGATCCCTGCCCCGGGGTTGATTGGACATCAATTTCTCCGCCATGTTGGGCAACGATCTTGTTGGCGATAAAAAGACCGAGACCGGTTCCTTTATCCCCTTTGGATGAAAAAAGCGGGGTAAATAAGTTTTTTTGGATTTCTTCATCCATACCGATGCCGGTGTCTGATACATCAAAATGAATACAATCTTTTTGAAGTTTGACACTAAACCCGATTTTGTGGGACT
The DNA here is from genome assembly GCA_019310665.1 of Deltaproteobacteria bacterium. Taxonomy (GTDB): domain Bacteria; phylum Desulfobacterota; class Desulfobacteria; order Desulfobacterales; family JAFDCJ01; genus JAFDCJ01. Next base: position 7,670 of record JAFDDW010000058.1, on the reverse strand, counting down.
TTTTAGATTCATCTTTGAGACAGGCATCAATGGCATTTTCTAAAATATTGATCAGCGCGGAATGAATGTAGCCGGCGTCGATTTTGAGATTTCCAATGTTGGAGTCAAAATCTTTTTCAAATTCAATCCCCTGACTTTTTATCCTGGGTTCGACAACCGCTGCCACCTCACGGGCAAAATTCAAGGTATCCACCCGCTCCCATTTCAGGTCTCTTTCTTTGGCATAAAACAGGATATCCTCAATCATTTTGCGGATACGACCCACCATCAGTTTCACAACTTCCCAACCTTCTGTGATCCGCTCCTGATTACTTTTTGACAAACCCGAACCCAGCAGATACATACCGCTGTCTAAGCCGGTTAACAGACCCTTAATTCCATGAGATATAGATCCAATCATTAAACCCAAGGATGATAAGTGGCTTTGCAACTCCGTTTTCTCACGGACAAGCCTTTCAAGGTTTTCAGTATACTCCTTTAATTGTTGTTTCATTAAAATCTTTTCATTCACCTTTCTCAGGGCAACCTCAAGGACATCGATATTGATCGGCTTGGTGATAAAATCTGCCGCTTCATACTTAAGACTCATGATGGCCAGGTCCATCGCGCCGTGGCCGGTAATCATGATGACTTCAGCGTCAGGATTTTCCTGTTTAATCTTGCGCAGCAGCTCGAGGCCGTCCATGCCCGGCATTTTGATATCGCTTAGCACAATAGGGGGCCGCACGGTCTTAAAAGTCCGCAAGGCTTCTTCGCCATTTTCGGCCGTATACACCTCATAGCCTATATCGGACAAAGCTATCTCGATAACATCGCGGACATCCTCTTCATCGTCTACTATGAGAATTTTATTTTTCATCTTTTTATTCCGGGATGGGGAATGTAAAGATAAAGCAGGCGCCCTGGTCTGCATTGGATCTGGCCCGAATGGTGCCGCCGCATTCTTTTACAATTCCGTAACTGATGGAAAGCCCGAGGCCGGTGCCTTTGCCCACTTCTTTGGTGGTAAAAAAAGGTTCGAATATCTTATCTGAAATGGAATCAGGAATCCCCATGCCTGTATCATAAACTTCAACAATTGCATTCTTTTTATGGGCCCTGGTTTTAATTGTGATCCTTTTATCGGATCCGGCCCGCTCTTTTAGCCCCCATTTATCCTCAATGGCATCTCTGGCATTAATAAGAAGATTGATAAATACTTGCTCCAAACGACTGGGGTCTCCCAATATCATAGGCAGATCTTCATCTAAATCCCAGATTACTTCTATTCCCCTGAGTTTCAACTGCTGGCTGAATATTTCAAAGGCTTTTACCAACACATCGTTCACCTGAATCCGTCCCAGTGCCAGGTCGGATTTGCGGGCAAATTGACGCATGTGGTTGATAATTTTGTTGGCGCGGTCAACATTTCTATCGATCTTGGTTAACAGGGTTTCAAGGATTTCGTCTTTGATCTTTTGTTTCGCATGCATTTTTTTCATACAAAAGCTGCTGGCAGTTTTCATGACCGAAAGGGGTTGGTTGAGTTCATGAGCAATTCCGGTCGCCATCTCTCCCAGGGTCGCCATTTTGCTGGCCTGGATCAACTGCTGTTCGGCTTCGAGCCTTTTGGTAATATCACTGGTGGTTACCAGAAGCACTTTTTGACCCGGATATTCTGACGGTGAGATTCTAATATTCACAAAAAGAGGGGATCCCTTATGATTTAATTGCTTGGCCTGGGTGATCTCCGTCGATGTCTTTATAATGGCGGCATATCGATCCCGCTCATCCTCCGGAAACAGATCTAAAAAAGGTGTGTTCGTGATGTCGTATTTCCTAAAACCGTAAACCGCTTCGACACTATCGTTGCAGTCGATGATTGTGAGATTATCAAAATCCAGTACAAAAACCGGATTCGGAATATTGTTGAAGATTTCATGGTACTTTTTTTCAGACTTCTCCAATTTGTCTTCCAGCTGTTTGCGCTGGCTAATATCCAGGCTCATTTCCATGGCCGCGACGATATCGCCCTGACTGTTTTTAATCGGAGATGTTCTGACAATCCAATGAGCCGGCGAACCATCTTTGTTCACACCGCTCTCCTCGCCATAGTGGGGCAGGCCATCCTCAAATGTTTTTTCCACCGGGCAATTTGGGCACTTTTCATTCCGCCCTTTATAGGCGTGATAGCAGAAATCACCCCACTCGGGATCAAAGCTTTGGGCAAATTCGGAGTTATATCGTAACAGCTTAAAATTTTTATCCTGGACCGTAATAAGGCAGGGCACCTGCTCAAACAGGGTCTGGGATTCGTCTTTTTCCTTCTTCAGCTCGGCCCGCTTTTCTCCAATCTCCTTGCTCATCTGGTTGATCGCTGTTGCCAGCTGTCCCATTTCATCGTCCTGGTCCACAGTTACTTTGCCGGGATACACCTCTCTGGCAATTAACCGGGTACCATCAATTAATTTGCGAATCGGTTGATTGACAAATCTCAACACAAAAAGGAAGATAATGGTGGAAGTCACCAGAAATACAATTCCGGCCAGCCCGATAATCCCTTTTTCAGCTGTGAGGATTTCTTTATCGGTATCTGCCAGAGATACCACCACATCCAGCGCGCCCAGGATTTTTTTGTCCTCCGGATGAATATGACAGGCATCGGTGGAGCACCCGGGCTCATTACAAATAGGACTGATAATTCCAAGCAAGCGATAGCCTTGGGGGGAAGTAAATATACGGATTCTTTCCTCCAGGCCCAGTTCGAAAAGCGGTGGATCGGTTTTATGGCAAATGTCACATGCCTCAGCTTTGATATTGGTGGTTTGATCAATCTCAGACAAATGATTGGAAAATTTAATTTCCCCGTCCTTATTGTAAATCCGAATTGTTTCGATTTCCTTTTGTTTGCCGATGTTGGTGATGATCTGGTTGATGTCATCTCTGGAGTTCAACATCATGGCATAGTGGGTACCCAGTTTGATGGTATTGGTTAACCGATCGGTCCCGGCCACAATATTTTCCATGAGCCTTTTTTCCTGATAATTGGTATTGAAATAGGCCCAGGTAGATATGGTGATGAGCAGGGTCGTGCCGACGGTTAAAATGAGCTTGGAAGCCAGCCGGCGTCGAATATTTTTAATAAGGTTAAACATCACTCACCCAAGGGCGGCATCGATTTCCTCAAACATTTGCTGTTCCTGAAAACCCTCCAGAACGGAGGCACTGTTGGGACAAACTGCCGCACATGAGCCGCACCCCTGGCACATTAGCGGATTTACCAGTACGTTTTCATGATCAAGATCCAGCGTGCGAGCGCCGTATGGACACGCATCGATGCATCGTTCACACAGACTGCAAAGACTGTGGTGGACTGTGGCCACCACCTTGCCTGACCGTAATCGTTCGCTGGCAAGGATTCTCAAGGCCCTGGCGGCGGCGGCCTCGGCGGTGGCAATCGCTTCCGGTATGCTACGGGGAGAATGGGCCAGGCCACAGGCAAAAACGCCCTCTTGCAGGGAGTCAACCGGCCGCCATTTGGATTCGGCCTCCTGGAAAAAGCCGTCCTGATCAAGGGTTGCGCCAAAGCCCTGGGCCAGATCCGGCGGCAGGATCGGGACCACGCCCGTGGCTAAAACCACAAGATCGGCCTTAATCTGAACCTGCTGCCCGAGGATCGGCTCCCAAACCATCACGCTCAGGCTTTGCTGGTCGGATTGGACCCGGGGTTTTTCGTCAACCTGATACTGGATAAAGATTACACCGGCCTTGCGGGCCTGGGTGTAATAGGCCTCGCTAAATCCGTAAGCCATCATGTCCCGATAAAGAATGTATACGGCCAGCTCGGGATTTTTTTCCTTAAGATCCAGGGCCTGTTTTAGCGAATTGGCGCAACACACCCGGCTGCAATAATTGCGCGGTTCTTCGCGGGAGTCCACACATTGGATCATCACCACCGACGTCAATGCCGCCGGATCGATTTTATCGTCAACCCGCTTTTGTTCTAATTCTTTCTGGGTGATGATGGATGGATGGGTACCGTATCCATAAGAAGAGGTTACGGCTTCCGTCCCGCCGGTGGCCAAAATAGTCACGCCATGCTCCAAGGTTTGTACCGAATGTTGCGGGCCCTCCCAGGTGGTCAAAAAATTTCCGACCTGGCCAACAGAACTGATAACTTGGGACTGGATATGAACCTCAATCTTGGGATGCCTTTCAACCAGGAGGCAGGTGTCCTCCATTAGGGTTTGTATTGAGTGCCCTTCCAGGGTGCGCTGTAACCAGTTAAGATTTCCTCCCAACTGTTCCGCCTTTTCTATAAGATCCACCTGGAAGCCGTGATCGGCAATAGCCAGTGCTGCCCTCATGCCGGCTATCCCCCCACCGATAACCAACGCTTTTTGAATGATCGCAATGGCGGGAACAGGCTCGGGTTCAACCCACTTCAGTTTAGCAATCCCCGTTTGTAGCGTAGACACAAGATTACCAGTTGCAGAATCCTTGTTTTTAAATTCCGCCTTCCGCCTTCCGCCTTCCGCATTCACATCAACTACTTCCATCAGGGCAGGATCTAAACCCACCTGCCGGCTGAGTTCCTGGAGTTTGCGTTGATAGACATAGGGCAGGCAAGCGCCAATCAGGAGCCGGTTCGGTTGGTGGGTCTCCACCAGTTCCACCAACTGCTCCCACCCGACGGCCGTACAGATTTGTTCCAGAAATTCAACCTGTTTCACCAGCGGGTTGATTTTAAGTCGTTGAACAATTTCGGTCGGGTCATCAAATCCTGCAAGTTTGCCCCCGCAGGTACAAACAACCGCCAGGATTCTGGGGATCTCACGTGCCGCACCGGATAGGGGTGGGGCCGGTTGCGGCTCCAACGCCAGACTGCCCCCGCTGGAATGAATCACCTGGGATGCCGATAAGGCAGCCGCCGAGGCCTGGGTCACCGAGTCACTGATGTCTTTAAGACCCGCGAATGAACCGCCCAGCAAAATCCCGCTGCGGCTGGTTCGCGTCAGGGAAAAGGGGGCGGTGTTTCCAAATCCCCATGGATTCAACTCCAGCCCCAACATTTCGGCCAATTCAGAAGTGCCTTCGGCTGGACGCTGGCCGACAGTGAGCACCACCATGTCAAATTGGGCGTCAGTTGATTTTCCGGAAATGTCCACACTGCGGATAATCATATCGCCGCTTTCAGCATCCTGTATGATGGAGTGTGCCCGGCCCCTTTGGAATCGCACACCATGAAGGGTTTCGGCCTGGTCCCGGTAGCGTTGAAAAGTTTTGCCAAACGTCCGCATATCCATATAAAAAATGGTCGTTTCCAAATCTTTTGTTGTTTTTTCTTTAGCGACCAGGGCTTCCTTGATGGCAACCATGCAGCATGTGTTGGAGCAAAAGTCGGCCTCCATTTGTATATCCCGAGACCCCACACATTGGATCCAGGCCACTTTATGGACGGGTTTTCCATCCAACGGACGCACCAGTCGTCCCGATTGGGGTCCGGTGCCGCTTAACAGGCGTTCAAATTCCAAACTGGTGACAACGTTGGGATAGACCCCGTAGCCAAACGTGTTTTTCCCGGAAGCGGGATTAAAAAAATCAGTGCCTCCGCAAAACACAATGGCTCCGATATCTATTTGGCGTCCTTCAGCTGCCGCCAAATCCTGATAGATTCTCAGGACCATCGGCACCATGGTTTCCGGATCAAAGGGTTTGACCAGATAATCCAGTGCGCCGACTTTCATGGCTTCAACCGCTGTTTCTACCGTGGCATAGGCCGTCATCATGATCACATTTAAATCCGGCCAACTCTCTTTGGCTTTTTGAAGGACCTCAACGCCATCCATCCCCGGCATCTTAATATCCAGCAGCATTAGTTGATAGGTTTGCTTGGTTAGCTGATCCAGCGCTTCCGGGCCGGATGCCGCCATATCGACTGAAAAACCTTCCTCTGCCAGCCATTCCTTGAGGGAATCGCGCACGATGAGTTCGTCATCGACGACTAAAATGTGAAATCCCCCGCGTTCCTGCTCCGGCAGTTGAATGGCTTTGGTTGGACAAATATCTACACAGGCGCCGCAACGGGTACAGGCGGCAAAATCAATCACATATGAATTGGGGATGGCATGGGGAACCGGCAGATAAATGGCCTTACGGTTGGCCAAACCGGCATTGAAGTCATCCGGAACTTCCACCGCACAGACGTTTACGCATTCGCCGCAACCGATGCACCGATCCTCGTCCACCCAATTCGGCTGTTGCTTGAGCATGACCTGAAAGTGGCCGGGTTCGCCGGCAACCGAAGCAATTTCCGTGGAAAGAAGAATTTCGATGTTCTCGTGAAACAGCCCTTTGCGAAGACAGTACTGGGAGCTTGCGTCCCGATCGACCAAGGGCAGCATTTTGCACATCCCACAGCGATCGGTGGGAAACTGGTAATCAAGCTGGCTCAGAATTCCTCCCAGGTGGGCAGACCGGTCAATCAAAGTAACACCATAGCCGAATTCCGCCAGATCCAGTGCGGCTCGGATGCCGCCGATACCAGCCCCTACGACCAGAGCTTTGCCGGTTTTCCTATTCATGTGTGCCTCCAGCTATAAATGCCTAAAATGTCTAAATTGCCTAAAGTGCCTAAAATTAAGGATGTTAATCATCTTAATGCTTTCCAATTGGCAATTAATTCATTCCGAATTCCTATACTTCCGACCTATCAATCCGAACAGTGAAAAGATTGAACGTCGAACATCCAACATCGAAAATCGAATATTGATGACGCTACGCTTTATCTATTTTAAAACAAGCGAATCACGCTGAAGACGTGATCTAAAGACCGCAGAACCAGAGAAAAGCCAACCGCAGAACCGCAGAATATCGAATGTCGAATGTCGAAGGGTGGAATCGCTACGCTCGGTCTTTTTTATAAAATAGACAGAATACATTATTCGATGTTGGACGTTCAATGTTCGATGTTCGATGTTCATTTTTTAGTTAACCCCTCATAGGAAACTACATTGCCAAAGTTTCTTTTTCGATCAAACTGGCCGCTTTTCAGGCCAGTGGCGGCGCTGACACTTGAAACCGTTTCCCCTTCCACGCTATGCGCTATGCCCTTTGCTTTTTCAATCCGCAATCCGCAATCTCCAATCCGAAATCGCTTCATTCCGCCTTCCGCCTTCTGTCCTCTGCCCTCCGTCCTCTGTCTTCCTCAATCCGAAATCCGCAATCTGAAATCCGAAATCGATCAAATCCCTACCACCTCGGTAAACTCATCTTCACGAAAAACGGACAGCGGCGGTTCTTCCTCAAAACTCTTGCCGGCCTCATACTCAAAGGCCTGCTGAGTTTCATGGGCTATGGTTCGAAACAGTTCCATGACCGGAATGTCATTCGGGCAGGCATTGGAACACTGGCCGCAACCCACACAGGCCGTGCTCATATGGGCCAATCGCGTAATGTGGTAGAAGAGTGTATCGGTCGGCATTTTAATGATCCCTTTGCGGTTGGCCCACTGCAAATACTGCGACGGATCATGATTGAATACATCGGTGACAAAAACGCACTCCTTACAGTAACAAACCGGACAAGCCACCCGACAGTTGTAACAGTTGACGCAAGTGGCAAAGTAGGCCGACATTTTTTCCAGACTATCGGTAGCCTCGCGAGTCCTGGCAAACATGTCATCGCGGTAC
>JAFDDW010000057.1 GCA_019310665.1 Deltaproteobacteria bacterium | reverse complement strand
AAATTTGTTGTTGAGACAGGTAATAAATCTGCTATAATGAAAGCAAGCGTTTCTCCAGCTTGAAGAAATTAATTTTACAAGGGATATCCTTGAAATGGTATTGAATTTTTTAACAAAAGTTTTTGGCAGTAAAAACGAACGGGAACTTAAGCGTTTTGAACCTATTGTCGAGCAAATCAATGCGCTGGAACTCGGGATTCAGGCCTTAAGTGATGAGCATCTCCAGGCCCGGACGGCCGAGTTCAAGCAGCGAATTGATCAGGGAGAAGCCCTTGACGACATTCTTCCGGAGGCCTTTGCAACCGTCAGGGAAGCCTCTGTGCGCACGCTGAAGATGCGGCCTTTTGATGCTCAGCTCATCGGCGGGATCGTGCTCCACCAGGGCAAGATCGCAGAGATGAAAACCGGTGAGGGTAAGACCCTGGCCGCCACCCTGCCGGCCTATCTGAACGCTTTATCGGGCAAAGGCGTGCACATCATTACGGTCAACGACTATCTGGCCAGGCGTGATACCGAATGGATGGGCAACATCTATAAATTTCTCGGGCTTTCCGTGGGGACAATACTGCATGGACTGGACGATCAGGAAAGAAAGGCGGCCTACAGCTGCGACATTACCTATGGCACCAACAACGAATTCGGTTTTGACTATTTAAGAGACAATATGAGGTTCGACTATGATTCGCTGGTTCAGGTTCATCTCAACTTTGCCATTGTGGACGAGGTCGACAGCATATTGGTCGATGAGGCCAGAACGCCCCTGATTATATCGGGGCCGGCTGAAAAATCAACCGATCTATACTACCAGATCAACAGTTTTATTCCACGCCTGAGCAAAGATACTCACTATACCATCGATGAGAAGGCCCGCAACGCGACCCTAAGTGAAGATGGCGTTGCCAAAGCTGAAAATCTGCTCCAGATCGATAACCTTTTTGATCCCCAGCATATTGAATTGCTGCACCATATAAACCAGGCCCTCAAAGCGCACACGCTATTTAAGCTCGATGTTGATTACATCGTTAAAAACGGTGAAGTGATCATCGTGGATGAATTTACCGGGCGTCTGATGCCCGGGCGACGCTATAGTGAAGGCCTGCACCAAGCGCTGGAAGCCAAAGAAGGCGTCAAGATCGAAAACGAGAACCAGACGCTGGCCACGGTTACTTTTCAGAATTATTTCAGAATGTATACCAAACTCTCCGGAATGACCGGTACCGCCGATACCGAGGCGGCTGAATTTAAAAAGATTTATGATCTTGACGTGGTGGTGATTCCGACCAACATGGAGATGATTCGAACGGATTTCCCGGATGTAATTTACAAAACCCGTAAGGAAAAATTCGATGCGGCCATCGATGAAATGATAGAACTGAATAAGACCGGTCAACCGGTCCTGGTGGGTACCATTTCAATTGATGTATCCGAAAGTCTCAGTAAAAAATTAAAAAAGCGGGGAATCAAGCATACGGTACTCAATGCTAAAATCCACGAGGCCGAGGCCGAGATCATTGCCCAGGCCGGTCAAAGGGGAGCGGTTACGATTTCCACCAATATGGCCGGTCGCGGTACCGATATCGTATTGGGTGACGGGGTAACGGATTTGGGCGGACTGCATATTCTCGGGACCGAGCGGCACGAAAGCCGTCGTATCGACAATCAGCTGCGCGGTCGATCCGGCCGGCAGGGAGATCCGGGTTCTTCGCGATTTTACCTGTCCTTAGAAGATGATCTTTTAAGGATTTTCGGCGGCGAGCGCATCACCGGCATCATGGAAAAACTCGGCATGCAGGAGGGCGAGCCCATCGAGCACAACATGATCAGCCGGGCCATTGAAAATGCTCAGGCCAAAGTGGAAGGGCACAATTTTGAAATACGCAAACAGCTCATTGAATATGATGACGTGATGAACAATCAGCGGGATGTCATCTACAAACAGCGCCGAGAAGCACTGAGTGGCAAAGATTTAAGAGATTCTGTGATGGAGATGATCCGCGATAAAGCCGAAGCGCTGGCCGGTATCCATGTCGGCGATAAAGCCCATGTTGAAGATTGGGACCTAAACGAGATTCAAGAAGCGGTGTACAAACAGTTTAATTTTCGACTGGACGACTTTGATGAGGAAACACTGGACGGCCTCAACCGGGACGGTCTGGCTGAAATGATCTTTGAAGCCGCCGGTAAAAGGTATGAAGAACGCGAAGCTGCCATCGGTGCAGATGAATTCAGGCAACTGGAGCGCGTGGTCATGCTTCAGACCGTTGACAGCCTGTGGAAAGATCATTTGCTCTCCATGGACCATCTGAAGGAGGGCATCGGGTTAAGGGGCTATGCCCAGCAAAACCCGCTGATCGTCTACAAAAAAGAAGGCTATGAATTGTTTCAGGATATGATCGAAAGGGTCAAAGAAGAAACCCTGGGGATCCTGTATCGCATCCAGATCGCCGAACCGCAGAAAATAGATGAATACCGACAGCCCCGGCAGCAGCCAATGGTTTTTTCAGGCAGCGGCGAATCCGAGAGGAAAAAACCGCAAAAACGATCCGCCCAAAAAATTGGACGCAATGCCCCATGCCCTTGCGGCAGCGGCAAAAAATATAAAAAATGCTGTGGAAAATAGTTAATGGGCTGGCATAAAATTTCAAGCCATCCCCTTTACAAGCGATAATCCAAGTGCTTATAATGAAATTATCATACAACCGATTTGGGTAAGATTCGATGAGTCAGTATGATCCGGATATAGAGGAAAGTGTCAGCTCTGAGACCGATCAGGAGGTCGAAGAACCACCTATGTACAAGGTGATGCTGCTCAATGATGACTATACCACCATGGAGTTTGTGGTGGAGGTTCTCGTTCATGTATTTCAGAAGTCATCGGAAGAAGCCACCCAAATTATGTTAAATGTGCACCGAAGCGGCGTAGGGGTTTGTGGTATCTACCCTTACGAGATCGCAGAAACCAAAGTGGATACAGTTGAGGCTTTAGCTCGCGAAAACGGTTTCCCTTTAAAATGCATCATGGAAAGAGAGTAGAATATGATCAGCAAAGAACTCAGCGCAACTCTTGGATTTGCCGTTAGAGAAGCCAAAAAAAGGCGCCATGAATATGTCAGCATCGAGCATATTCTCTTTGCCATTTTATATGATCCCACCGGAATTGACGTCATCGAAAACTGCGGCGGCAATGTCGAAAATTTGATCACCTCTTTGGGAGATTTTTTTGAGGAAAAAATTGAACAAATCCCCGATGGCAACGAATATGTGCTTCAACAAACCATCGGTTTCCAACGTGTCATCCAGCGGGCGGTGAATCATGCCCGTTCCGCAGAAAAAGCGGAAGTAACCGTCATTGACATCCTGGTTTCTATTTTTCTGGAAAAAGATTCTCATGCTGAGTATTTTCTCAGCGCAGAGGGACTCACCCGCCTGGATGTGCTCAATTTCATTACCCATAATGTTTCCAGGTCCTCTGAGGAAGAACCACCTGCAGAATTGACCCGACCGGCCAAAGAAAGGCGCAAGAAAAAAGCCAACCCCCTGGAACTTTTCACAACAAACCTGATCAAACTGGCTGCTGAAGGCCAGCTGGATCCTCTCATCGGTCGTAAAACCGAAACGGAGCGAACCATGCAGGTCCTGTGCCGCCGGCGCAAAAACAATCCGGTCTATGTCGGTGATCCGGGGGTCGGTAAAACCGCCATGGCCGAAGGGTTGGCCCAGCAAATCCAGAAAGGTGATGTCCCGGATTTGCTCAAAGACGTTGAAATCTTTGCCCTTGATCTTGGCGGTATGCTGGCCGGCACCAAATTTCGAGGAGATTTTGAACAGCGATTAAAAGGGGTCATAACCGAGCTGAAAAAAAAGCCCAAGGCCATATTGTTCATTGATGAAATTCATACCATTGTGGGCGCCGGTGCCACCAGCAGTGGTTCCATGGATGCCTCCAACATTTTGAAGCCGGTTTTGACCAGTGGCGAGATTCGCTGCATCGGTTCTTCGACCTATGAAGAATACAAAAACCATTTTGAAAAAGACCGTGCCCTGTCTCGTCGCTTCGAGAAGGTGGAGATTTTTGAACCCTCCATTAACGAGACGGTCAAAATATTGAAAGGGCTGCGGACCCGTTACGAGGAACACCACGGGATTGTGTACACCGAGTCCGCCCTGAAAGCGGCGGCCGAGCTGTCGGCTAAATTTCTTAATGACCGCTACCTGCCGGATAAAGCCATCGATGTCATCGACGAAGCCGGAGCGTTTATCAGGCTTTCCGGTGCCACGACCCGCAAGAAAATCAACCCGGCGGACATTGAAAAAATTGTGGCCAAAATGGCCCGAATTCCCACCCAGAGTGTATCGACTTCGGACCGTACGAAACTGGAAACCCTTGAAGACGGCCTCAAGCGCGTCGTATTTGGTCAGGATGACGCCATCAAAGCACTGGCCACCTCAATCAAGCGCTCCCGTGCCGGTCTGGGAACTCCCGGCCGGCCGGTGGGCTGCTTTTTGTTCACCGGGCCCAGCGGTGTCGGCAAAACCGAGGTCACCCGACAGGTCGCCATGACTCTGGGCGTTGAGTTTATTCGTTTTGATATGAGCGAGTATATGGAAAAGCATGCGGTGGCCCGGTTGATCGGTGCACCTCCCGGTTACATCGGCTTTGATCAGGGCGGATTGCTGACCGACGGAATTCGCAAGCATCCCCATTCCGTTTTATTGCTGGATGAAATCGAGAAAGCACACCCCGACCTGTTTAATATCCTGCTGCAGGTCATGGACCATGCCACCCTCACCGACAACACCGGCAAAAAGGCCGATTTCAGAAACGTCATCCTGATGATGACCTCCAATGCCGGCACCCGTGAGATGAGTCAGCAAACCATCGGTTTTGGAGACGGCAGCAAAGACACGGCCTCAAAGGGCAAGGTTGCGATTGAAAAATTGTTCAGCCCGGAATTCCGTAATCGCCTGGATGAGATTATCAACTTCAATTCCCTCGATCTTGAGATCATGGAAAAGGTGGTCGACAAGTTCATGGTGGAATTAAACGATCAGTTGGCGGTTAAAAAAGTTTTACTGACTATATCCGCCCCGGTGCGTACCTGGCTGGCTGAAAAAGGATACGATCCCCAGTATGGCGCCCGGCCGCTGGCGCGTGTGATTCAAACCGAGATCAAAGATGCCCTGTCGGATCAGATTCTGTTTGGTACCATGCAAAAAGGTGGAGAGGTTCATATCGATTTGAAAGATGATAAGCTGGTCTTTGATTATAGTTAAATGGATAATTGAGGAATTAAAATTGAGGGATTAAGGGATTATGGAATTCAGGGATTGAGGAATAAGGTATTATATAAGATAGGATATAGCCTTTAATTCCTAAATCCCTTAATTCCCAATTCCTAAATTCTGAATGAAATGCCTGTTTATCAGCTATCTGAAGATCTCGTATTCCCTTCTGCCCATCTTGCTTCCAAAGAAGGCCTTCTGGCGGTAGGGGGTGATTTGACTCGCAGGCGTCTGTTGCTTGCCTACAGCCTGGGCATCTTTCCCTGGTATTCGGAGGGCGAACCGATTCTGTGGTGGTCGCCCGATCCCCGCCTTGTTCTCTACCCGGATGAGCTTAAAGTTTCCCGGTCACTAAATAAGGTTATCAACAAAGGGACTTTTAAAGTTACCGCTGACAGCGATTTTGAAAGCGTAATCAACGACTGTGCCCGGGTGCGACTGGAAAATAGTGAAAGAACCTGGATAGTAGATGAGATGGTTAAAGCATACTGCAGTCTGCACGAATCCGGGTTTGCCCACTCGGTTGAGGCCTGGTCAAACGACCGGCTGGTCGGTGGGCTTTACGGTGTCTCGCTGGGGAATTGTTTTTTCGGCGAATCCATGTTTACCCGCGTATCCAATGCCTCCAAGGTTGCCTTTGTGGCCCTGGTAAAACATCTCAGAACGCTAAATTTTGCCTTGATCGACTGTCAGATTGCCACCGGCCATTTGACACGCTTCGGCGCCCGGAAAATATCCAGAGCCCGTTATTTAGATGAGCTCGACAGAACCCTGAAAGCCCCCACCTTAAAGGGCAAGTGGTCTTTTGACACTTAGACCCGATGGAGGAATAACTTAGTATGAAAAAAGACTGCCTTTTCTGTAAAATCTCACATGGTAAAACATCCACGGAAATTTTGTATGAAAACGACACGCTGGTGGTATTTAGAGATATTAATCCTGCCGCTCCGATTCATCTTTTAATCGTTCCCAAAAACCACATCCGGAGTGTTAACGATCTTAGCGAAGCCGATCAGCCCATTCTGGCAGAAATGGTCATGGTGGCCAAAGAAATGGCGGCGCAGCAAGGGGTCGATAAATCCGGCTATCGGTTATTTATTAATGTCGAGAGAGGGGGAGGGCAGGTTGTTTTTCATTTGCATATGCACTTAATCGGGGGCTGGCACTAGTTTCCCTTCAGAAATGGTTATTTTTCCGATGGGCGGCGTTCTCCGCGGATTTACTTCGTCGACGTACAAAAAGTACGCCTCCTCGTAAATCCTTGTGCGGCCTTGCCCATCAAAAAAATTCCTCATTTCTGAAGGGAAACTAAGCCATAATAATCGAATCGCGCCTTGTTACCGAACAAAATCTAACGGTTTATCAACCAGTTTCACTTTTTTACGGACCTATAACCCAAAGAAAGGCATCATTCACGTTGGGTTTCGGCTATCCGCTGGTAGGCGCTGTATAACGGCAATTTGGGTAGGTTGGGTTGAGGTACGAAACCCAACATTACTCGGTCGGCCTCAACCCAACCTACGAAAGGTTTCATCTGCAACGCGGGTGCATGTGGCCTTTTTATTATTAATATAATGAGCGAAATTGCTGACAAGTTTGGGGGCATTTACGTGCACATTCCGTTTTGTGTAAAGAAATGTCCTTATTGCGATTTCTATTCGATTACCGATCTATCCGGTGTTTCCCCTTTTTTAAAAGCCCTTCGGCGCGAGATTGAAACAGTAAGCGTCACCGACCAGGTTTTTGACACCCTTTATATCGGCGGCGGAACGCCTTCTGTCCTGGAAGCTGAGAGCATCAGGCAAATCATTGATGCTGCCAATACGCATTTCACGGTCTGCGACGATATCGAAATAACCCTGGAAGTCAATCCCGGAACGATTTCCCGGGAAAGCCTCAGAGACTTCCGCCGGGCCGGTGTCAATCGGCTCAATATCGGCATTCAATCCTTTCAAAGCAATAATCTTAGATTTCTCGGCCGGATTCATTCGGCTGCCGAGGCGGCTTTAACCATCGAGTGGGCCCGGCAGGCCGGCTTCGATAATATTGGACTGGATCTGATTTATGGTCTGCCCGCTCAGGATAAAGAAAACTGGCTGGGAGATTTGACCCGGGCAATTGAAACAGAAACAGAGCATCTTTCCTGCTACATGTTGACCATTGAATCCGATACGCCCTTGGGTCGTGATGTGGCTGCCGCTCGGATTCAGTTGCCTTCAGACGGCACAGTGAGGGAACTGTTCGATACCACGATCGATTTTCTGACAACCCACGGATTTGTTCAGTATGAAATCTCCAACTTCGCCCGGCAGACAGGTGCCGGCTCCGAGCCGCGATTTTCACGGCACAATCAAAAATACTGGTCGTTTGCACCCTATATCGGTTTGGGACCATCGGCGCATTCGTTCATCGAGCCGGAACGCTACTGGAATCATCGGCGTTTGGAAAATTATATGCGGCAGATTGAAGCCGGCCAATCGCCGATCGCAGAAAGAGAGAAGCTCACCAGGGAGCAAATGATCATGGAGGCAATTTATCTCGGTCTCAGAACGACTCCGGGAATTGAATTGGATGCTTTCGGGAAAAGGTTTGGAATTAACTTTTTGAATTCATTCGAGGCTAAAATGGCTGATTTTGAAAAAGATGATCTTTTAAAATTAACCCAAACTCACTGTGCCTTAACCCGCAAAGGCATGGCCTTCCTTGACAGTATCGCCGTAATGTTCACCAGCCAGGATATTGTTTAGAAAAGAATAGAAGAATAGAAGATAAGAAGACGGGGAGCTGAGAAGGTAAGAAGGTGGGAAGCTGAGAAGGTATGAAGATGGGAAGGTAAGAAGATAAGAAGGTGGGAAGATGGGAAGGTAAGAAGATAAGAAGATAAGAAGCTGGGAGGCGGTAAGGCTGGGAAGCTGAGAAGCTAAGAAGATAAGAAGGTGCGAAACTGGGAATCCGCTCCCCACAACGCGCAACTCGTATCCCGCAACCCGCAACCCGCAACCCGTAACGCGTAACTCGTATCCC
>JAFDDW010000709.1 GCA_019310665.1 Deltaproteobacteria bacterium | reverse complement strand
CATGAATTGTCCAAGTTCTTCGGGGCGTATACTCCAGAGCCATGGCTCTCCAGCAACCTTCTGAAGCCACAGCATCAACCCTGTCCATCGACCGGCGTCAGGTCGACCATCCGCACCGGTAGGGATATAAGAAAAGGCAATCCGGCTGCCGCCACCGGCAACTGCCCCACATTGACAGAATAAATCCCGGACCGCTTCTGGAGGCAGGTACATCACGAGACCCTCGGCTACAATGACGGTTCGAGCACACTGGTCCCATGAATTGTTGGTCTTAAGAACATCAACAAGTTCTCGTTTGCCAAGATCTTCCGCGATTAGGCAGAGATTTTTCCGACGTCCCATTGCATCTATTCCTCTATCCTTGAGACGCGCTGTCGCCGGGTGGTCGATTTCAAAAAAGTTCACCCCGGAGAACTCCGGCGCCAACCGCCACCCCAGCGTGTCGTATCCGGCTCCCAGGACAAGGATCTGGGTGGCGCCGTCGTTTATGCCATCTCTGACCTGGCGCTCACAGAACGCCTTTCTGTGGGCAAAGGCCTCAAACTGGCCCGGCAGCATCCAGTCAAAAGATTCGTAAATGGCAACCGATCTCTCCGCGCCGGAAGCAACGAGCAGCTTCCGGGTCGCATCCACGATGCCGGCAGGAAGGATGGCTTCCATCCCGGGTTTCGAGCCGAGCGTCACAATGTTTAACGCTACTTTAAGTGCCGCCCTGCTGGGCCTGTCTTTGCGCATGGAAATCTACTCCAAAATTTTTCGATCATTTCCTTTTTCATTTGATGGGATCAACCGTGTTCGGAATTCGATGCTGTGATCGGCTCAGCCAGATCTGATCTATCCGGTGTGGTGTTTGACGCGGTTGAATGCGGATCGTGTGATCTCCGGTATGCTTCAATAAAACGGCAACAGGATCATCTGTATCCCCTGCCCAGCCATAGACACCCGCCGGGTGAACGTCCAGCCAATTTCCCATCCGGGCACTGCGGATTTGGGTTCCGATCTGGTCGTCCACCTGGACCCAGACTGAATCCGTATAGCCGTTGTTTACGTCGGTTTTGCCTCTTAACCAGACAATGTACCGCCCCGTCGGCGCCGAAAAGCGCATTTCAACATAAACTTCGGGTTGCGACTGGGCGTGCTGACTTGCTCCTGAGAAAAATTCGATTGCTTTGCCGTTTGAAGCCGCAGCATCGTTGACCACACGAACACCGGTTGACGATTTGGCTGTGATCGATTCGGCACTCAACAGGATGTCCTTTTCAGAATCGTACATTAACGGCATTGCAGAGCGGGTTCTGCCCATATTAACAACCGCAAAAACGATCAATCCAACAAATAAGACATGAAGGATAATCAAAGCTATCCTCTTACGAAAGATTTCAAAAAAAGGATGGGTTGTCTTCATTCCGAATAAAAAGCGAAACAGCTCAAGTTTCCGAACAAAAAGCATGTAAAATGTTATGATGGCGATGAAGGAACTGGTAAACACGATTGCCCATTTTAAGGCATCGTTGATTTCCCAGGTCATTACGAAATAACCGATACACAACAAGACGGTCTGGTGCAGAATAAAAAAAGGCAGCACACCTTCATTGGCAGATCGCAGTAAAGGACGATCAAAAGCCAGAAACCTCATACTAAACCCGAGGATAGCAAACAGCCAACTCCAGGCACTGAAAAAGGAGAGCAGGACATATATCCAATCACTGATCCCGGCAGGAAAAACCACACGTGACTGGCTAAACAACAGGTATAGGTAGGTGGCTGATAAACCGACACCCAGCAAAAGAGATATCCAGCGCTGATTCATAATATGCTGTTGGAGTCGATCACTAGACACAATCATAAATCCAGATATCAGAAACCAGATATAATACAAAAACCCCCAACCACCGTTGCCAACATCCAGAACTGCATGTGGAATAAGCATTTTCATAATCAATAGCGGAATAGAAAACCCTATATATATCAATCCCGGCATGGTAAACACCGACGTGATCCGGTTCAGAATCTCCCGCCCGCTTCCTTTTAACCAGATAAACAAGGGATAGCAGAGCAGGCTGTAGACAAACAAAAACAACAGATACCAGAGGTGCATTCCGTGAAATGCAAAATTTCCTGACATGCCTATCCCCAAATAAACACCGTTGAAATATTCGGGTAAAAATGAAAAGAATGATCCTGAGAATTGACCATGTGTTAATCGCTCCAGGTATACTTGCAAGGCGCTGTGCGTGACCGACGCGATCAAGACCGGAATCATCAATCTCAGAATCTTATTGACATAGAATTTCGACCAACCGCTGGATTTGCCGATGGCATAGAATAAGCTCGCGCCGGAGATGATGAAAAAGAGAGGCATCATCCAGCGGGTGGCAAAGACGTTCCATATCTCTACCCAGACAAACGTGTTGCCATTCTTAACATGCCAGTCACCCAGATTAAAGAATCTGGAACTGTGGTAAAGAAAAACGGTCAAAATGGCCAATATTCGCAGCCAGTCTAGTTCATATCTTCTATTAGACGTATTTGAAATCATCTGAAACCTCATAACCTAGTTATTGTGGAAAGCCAGAAATGCCTTTTTTATCAGAAATCGCAA
>JAFDDW010000708.1 GCA_019310665.1 Deltaproteobacteria bacterium | reverse complement strand
TCATCAAAAGGTGCGAAAGTTTCGCGAAGTTCTACCAGACCGGGATCTCCATGAACCAGCACCGCATCAAAATAGCGGTTGAGGGTTTTGACCACCCGGGCCTCGTGCTTGCCGTGATCGTCCTTTTCAACCAGGATGTCCCGCACACTGCTGATGACACGACAGGGCCCCAGTCTCTTCTCCCGCAAAGCCTTCAAAACCGGATCAAGCTCAAACCGAAAGGCTTTGCGGCCAAAAGGATAAAGCTCAACCAGAAAAAGATCCGGTTTTTCCCTCTTAAAAAGGGCCAACAGTTGTTTTTGCCGCTCTTCCTTGATCTGCTCAATGGTGAGATCTTTTGCGGTGCTGAAAAGCCCTTTAAATTCTTGATCCATCCGAAGGTCGGGGAGACGAAACTCCCTGACATGCTCCGGCAGATCGGTTTCAACAGGCGGTCCACCGGTTACCAGAATCACCTCGTGAGCGGACAATGCCCGGGAGATTTCAAGGCTGCGGAAAAGATGGCCGATACCCAGGACATGTTGACAATATTGGAAAATTTTCATGGCATAAGCTATGCTTCAGGGTTCAGAGGTTCAGGGTTCGGGGTTCATCGTTCAAAGTTACCGTGCGGCAATATCTTAAATTGCTCTGGCACTCAATAAAAAAATGATTGTGAAGTATGAGTACCATGCAACCCAGATTAGCTTTAACCTTTGGACCTCTGAACTTTGAACCTTGAACGGTTACCAACAAGGCTATCGACATCGATCCGGCCGGTTACCTCTGGGCTCTTTCCGGGCCGGGCGGCAAAAAATTGCATAAAGCCATGGGTTTTAAGAATTGATATAAGTTTTTCATTGTGCTCGTTGAACGGGAAACAATACAATTCAGGTGTTATACCCAGATTATCCTCCATCCATCTCACACACAGCTCTGTATCATATTTAATGTAATCTTCCCATTCTGTTCCGGACCTTCGTTTGAGCGAGCCTTCCTGAAAATTGAAACCCTTAAAAGCAATTTTGGACCGGATGCTCAAGTCCCGGTTGGAAATTTCGGACGAATTTTGAAATCGCTCCAACTTCCATTTGCTGAGGGGTTTTCTCTTGCGCGAATGGGTGCTGGTTGGAATGACGTCGTGCAAATGGCTGTGGACACCGATCTGCACGTTAGGCTTAGCCGCAAGTTCCTGAATCTCTTCGGTTGTCATGAAGTGATCGAATTTATGTTCGATAAAGCTGCGGTACATATATTTTTTCGATTTTAAAAAAGGAATGTATTCGCCGGCATACATGCTTCGGGCTTTGCCGGGGCGTATAAACGATGTGGCAATAAAGTAGGTTAATCTCTCGGGATGATTTTTATACAGCGGATAATAGTAGTACTGGGAAAAAAGCCCGTCATCAAACGTTAACCGGTATCGATCCAGACTCAAATCAAAATATTCTTTGCGAATGTCATGAATCATCAGGTAGGGCATCATCTCAGCCGGACTCCTGTTGATAGCTCTTTATCGCGGTAATCCGAACGCAAGTATTAGCATGCGGACAGGGCGGAATCAAGTGTTGCTAAATTTATTCGTATTACCGGTCAATTGCCAGAGCATTCAACTCTTCCAGTCGGAGCCCGTTGCTGTGGTGAATCAACCAGTGAAGCTGATAGGCTTTAAGGATCGCAGGCTCGCCGGGCAGAAATTTGCGGCCGCACAGATGGTAAATCAGGCTTTTAATCACCCCCTCATGGGTCACCACCAAAAGGTTATCTCCACGATACCGCCCGGCTGCTTCTATCAATGCCTTTTGGCTTCTTTTCAACACACTTTTGCGGGATTCTCCCCCCGGCGGACAAAAATCCCAGCCGGAATGTACCTGCGCAGTCAGCATCTGCGGCGCCTCTGATTCGATCTGTTGGACCCCCACCCATTGACCCCAATCCTGCTCTCTGAGGCGTGAATCGGTCGTCAGTCGGATTTTCAAATAGGCATTGATTTTTTCAGCCGTTGCCAGAGTGCGGCCGGTATCGCTTGCCAGTATGCGATCCCATGGGAATTGCAATAGCCTCTGACCCCAGCTTGAGGCCTGCCCTTCGCCCTCAGCGGTCAACGGAGAGTCGCTGTGCCCCTGGATCTTCTTTTCCCGATTCCAGACAGTTTGAGCATGACGAATCAGGCCAAAGCGGGTGGTTTTATATTGATCTTGCATTTTGGGTACTCCACGCTAAGGCGGATAATGATTGAATATTTTCCAGCTTACCCGGGTCACGAAATAATCTTCCCATTCCACAAATCACTTAAAAAATTTCGCCAGGGTGTGATGCGAACTTTTCCGACTATACGTTCTTCATTCTCATTACAGACGACAAGGGCTTTGCGGGGGGCATAGGTCTCTATAAAGGCGTTAAGAGGTCGCAGGTCCTTGTTTTTGATGCTGCCGGCACCTTTAACTTCAATGGCTGTCTCCCCCCCTCCGAGTATAAAGTCTACTTCGAGTCCGGATTTTGTTCTCCAAAAATTACAATCGGCTTTTAACAATTCCGTTTAGCGATAGCTCAAGCTCCTGGTAATTTTTGTTTAAATCATGAAATTCCCGCACATAAGATTTCGCAGCCAGACCCATTTTTAGTCTCAGATTTTTATCGGTCAACAGTTGTTGGACGGCATCCACAAACAGCTCCAGGGCATACATCGGCACCAGAATTCCAGTCTTACTATCCAGAACGGCTTCCGGAACTCCGGCATTGTCAAACGCCACCACCGGCAGGCCGCAGGCCTGGGCCTCTAAAAATACCATCCCCAGGGATTCTCCAATACCGGGAAACACAAACAGGTCGGCGGCACTGTAATACCGGTAAAGTTCAGGTCGAGGAATTTTTCCGACAAACCGGACCCGGCCCGGCAGCTGCTCTGTGGCCAGTTTCTGAAGAGTTTTCCTTTCTTTTCCATCGCCGGCGATGATCAGCCGAAACTGGTGCCCCTTGCGGCCAAGTTCACCGCAGGCACGTATCACCCATTTCAGACCCCGGGTCTTGACATCCCGTCGAAACATGGCGGCTGAAAAAATAACAGGTTCGTCCTTTTGACACCATTGACGCCGCAATTCATCCCGGGCCTGCCTGTCAAAGGTGAATTCTTCGGGGTTTATGCCCGGGGCTACATAGGTAACCCGGTCATCGGGCAGTAGCCGTTTAAGATTGAGCAGATCCACCTTTTTATTGGTAAATACATGATCGGCGGCAAGCAGGGCGGATTTGTTTAGATAAAAGCCGGGCCGGGTCTTAAATCGGCGCCTTCGTTTGGTCGAGTATATTCCCTGAAAAATAACATAGGGAATTTTCATTTTTCTTGAAACGTATGGCCCCAATAAATCCGGAGCCTTATAATAACTATGATAGGTAAACCAGAGATCTGCTGGACTGGAAGAGAATTTTCGGGTCACCAGCCTTCTGTCCCACAACAGTCGCGGCCACAGCCAGGGTTTCCAGTAAAGCCAGCGGCACCGCAACGCGCTGGCCGTCAGGACCTGATGATCCTGTTCGCCAAGGTAATCAAAAATACCGGTGGCGGTGACCAGGTCACCGGAAGGGTGAACATGGCCCAGGGGCTTGAAAGGTGCATAAAAAGCGATTCGCAATGGATGCTGAGTAATAGGCATCTGGCTATTGCTGGCTGGCAGAGCGCATAGTGAAAAGCCTCTATTTTCAGGACTTTTTAAAATTGGTAATTTGTCGCCAGCGAATGTCCAATCTCGT
>JAFDDW010000707.1 GCA_019310665.1 Deltaproteobacteria bacterium | reverse complement strand
AAAGATCGGCACTCCAAATGGAACCTGGCCAGAAGGGCCCGGATCTTAGCGGCATTTTCTTCATTGAAATATGCTTCGGTAAATGGAGTCGTGTATCCTTCTATAAACGCGATTTCCACCAAATCCACACCGGTCTCTGATATTTCGCCAAGAACGACGTCAAGATCATAGCCATCGTAAGCTGCCGTGCTGATGATTAAGGGGTTGTTCATAGAGGTTATAACTCTCCCAAAGATAGTTCTTCAAATCCAGCCGTACGGGCACATTGGACTTGGTAGAAGTAGTCAGTGCTTCCGATCTGACCGCCTTTAAATGCCATTTCCAGTCCATTGAATTCGGGTTTGTTGCTGAATACATAGCAAAGCGGCGCAGCGATTCCGATCGGCTTTGAAACTTGTAAAGCTTCAATTTGAAGTGATTGCTGTATCCTCCCTGCCGTATCGCCTCCGGCGATCACCAACCGTTTTACCTGTGAGTTGCCAACGATATCACGCGCCATGTCACCCAATTCGTTACCGAGTGTTTCGTTGGCTTCGGTATCCGTCAAAGACAATTTTACGGTCATCTCCTTCATGGCTTTTATTCGCCCATCCTGAGGTCCGATAGCGGTGTGGAGGATGACCGAGTGACCATTTGCCAATGCTCCGAGGGCCCGGGCGACAATTTTCTGTTTTACAGAATTTTTTTTATCTGAATCCAGCAGATCCTGGGGATGTATTGAGACATCAACAAATCCATTTTTTCGGGCCCATCGTATCTGCTCTCCGGTTACGGTGGCACAGCTTCCTGATAGGACCAGAAGGGGTCCCCTATCAGTCCCCACTTTATCAGGTAAACGCATTTTGTCACGCTCTGGGAGAAGTCCGGCTTCATTGCAAGCAGCCGCCAGGCCGTATCCTAATTCCTGAGATCCCACAAAAAACAACGGCTTAATTTTAGAAGTCCTGCAAAAAATCGTTCCACAGATTGTGTTTAAATCATTATCAGTAATACAATCGAAGAAAATGATTGGCACTCCGGCAGAAACAAATTTATCGATTTGTGAATTTAGCATTGCCGGCCCTGCGTTTATGTCCAGGATATTTATGACGCCACTTATTAATTCGGTCTGTTTGGCCAGATGCCTGCGCAGATCCGCTTCTTGCATAGGGGTTACCGGGTGTTTGGACATGGACGGATGGCGGTCCAGACGAAAGGTTTCACCGCCGCCCACAGCCGCAAAATGGTTGCCGAACACCGTATGGCGTCCGAGTTTCGGTGCGGCCGCAAGCACCGGTACAAATTCCGGCGAGAAGATTTCTATGCCGAGTTCAATTGCCTTGCCGATGTTGCCCACCCGGGCTGAAGAATCAAAGGTGGAGCATACCTTATATAGATAGATGGGGGCTCGATAAGACTTCATGACAAGAAACACCGGTGTTAACGCCTGCTTCATGACATCGGTGGGCAGCGTACGCGCCGTGCCCGAGATTCCCACGGCCCGCACCCGGGGGAAGTGACGTTTCAGGTAGGACGGTGAAGGCGGGTTGGTAAAAATGACCGTGGGCACCCCTGACTGAGTTAAGGTTTCGGCAGTGGCCGTCGTACCGCTGAAGTCATCTCCATAAAACCCAATTAGTACTCCTTCGTCATCCATGGTTTCATATCCCGCCCCAGGCTTCAATGGCCACTTTCAACTCCTGGCCCAACTCTTCGCTTTCCAATTTTCCGTATTTCATCATCAGATCGATCCCCTGCCGGAATGCTCTGGCCCCGGCCGCTGTGCCCATGGGATGAGCGTTAATGGCTCCGCCGGCTCCGATGATAAAATCGCAACCCAGATCGCTGAATAGTTTGGGGATATGTCCCTGCTTGATGGCGCCGCCGGCAATGGGCCAGACTCCGGGCATGTCATGAAAGGGGCTTCTGAGGCCGTGGACTATCTGGATATACTTTGTATAATTGAGTGAAAATTTCCCGTAGGGTGTGGGGATACAGAGCAGATCCACGCCGGCCAGCCGAGCATACAGTGCTCCGCCGAAATCAAGGTGCGCCAAAATAGGGACTTTTATTTTGGGGTTGCGGCAAAGGGAGGTGATGAGCCCGAGGCCCGCTGGCAGGTAGTTTACCAGCAGGGCATTGGCCCCGATGTCTACCGCCGCCTCCGCCAATTTAATGCATTTTTCGGGTTCGTCGGTGACGTTCACCGCATACAGCTTTTTTTCCCCCGTCTCCTTTTCGGCTTTTCTCAATTTGGGCATGTAACGTTCGACACGTTGTAACACCGGTGACAGTTCCGTATTTCCCAACACTTCATCATCTTTGATGATATCCGTTCCCCCCGAGGCGGCAGGGGTCTTGCAGGTACGCCCAGCAGCTTACGGATACCGCGGATTCCAAAACGTGGCCCCGGGAATTGCTTAACAAAGTTCTTCGGAAACTGCACATCCAGCAGCTTGATGTCTCCGATCATGGAAATATTGCCGAAAATGGTGGTCAGCATCATCGGAATCTGGGGACCGAAATTTTGCCAGGGAAATCCAAGGCGGATAATGAACGTGCGTGCGCCTTCCGGGGAATTGGTGAATTGTTCTGTATCCGGTATTTCATATATGCTAAGCACCTTGCCGCGGAATCTTTCAATCACATCTGCGCTTTCGCCCGGCACACTGACCCAGGTTCCAGTTGTTTGCTCAGAGGCCATCATAATGGCCAATTTCAGAATCTCTCCGGGGTCCTTTATCTCTTTTCGCAGAAGATATGTCCCAATGAGATAATCGCCCACATTGGGATTTTCCGGTAAAATAAAATGATCTAAATCTATCATCGGTCTATTCCTTACTTAGTGTCTGAATGAAAACTAGAGGTTTTTTCAAGATCAAGGAAGGCGAAAATTATAACCACCCCGCTTAAATACAGTGGGACAGGCATCCATACATTTAGTATTTAGAGAATTATAATTTGAGCCTGG
>JAFDDW010000056.1 GCA_019310665.1 Deltaproteobacteria bacterium | reverse complement strand
CTAATCTCATGAATTCTTTTATCAAACTCGGTACGGCTTCCCATAAGGACTTCGAGGCTCATGGCGGCTGCAATGTCGGTCATCATGGATAGTGTAACGGCACTATCTACTGCAAGGGCACCGATGGCGGTCATTACCTGGGTGCCGTTTACCAGGGCCAGGCCTTCACCCGATTCCAACCGGATCGGCTTTAGTCCGCATTTGCTGAGTACCTGGCTGCCGGACATTTTCTGGCCTTTATAGTAGGCTTCGCCCAGACCTACTAAAACCAGCGCCAGATGAGCCAGGGGCGCCAGGTCTCCGCTGGCCCCAACGGAACCTTTTTGCGGAATAACCGGACATACGCCCCAGTTGAGCAGTGCCAGCAGATGCTGGACGGTCTCCAGACGGATGCCGGAATGTCCCCGGGCCAGGTCCTTGATCCGCAACGCCATCGTGGCACGAACGGCTTCTTCATCCAGCGGATCTCCAACACCGGCGGCATGGCTCATGAGAATATTTTCCTGCAGACGCCGGGTGTCCTTTTTGGAAATGGCCACGTCACTCAAAGCGCCGAATCCGGTGGTAATGCCATATATGGTCTTTTCATCTTCGACCCATTTTTCAATCAACCGGCGGGTTTTACGAATTCTTTCTTCGGCGCCTTGTGTTAATTTAGCCTGAGCCCCTCCCCTGGCAATGGCCACCAGATCGGCCAGGGTCATACCGTCAAAACCGAGAGATATCGCTTTCATAACTGAAACCACCTCATAATTTGGGACACGGATTTACACGGATAGACACAGATTTTCATTTTATTTATTATTCCCTTTTTATCCGTGTGATCTGTGTGTTCATCTGTGTCCTAATTAATTTTTTAAATGGAGCTTGGAATTTTTTATATTCAAAGACACCACTATTTTTAGATATGCTGTTCGACTTTTTTAATGTATTTGTGGGACACTACACTATAAACAGCAAGCAACTCAGTTGTACTGGGCCCACACGGGAGGGGCTTTGGGTTTCGGCTTTTCCCCGTAAAAGAGGTCATCCATAAGGGAAAAAAGCCGTCGCGCCCATTTGTTGCGTACTACCAGTGAAATAACAACCCGGTGGGGAAATGTGCGCGGATGGCTCCAGGGGCAGACCCGCATACAGATGTTGCAATCCGTGCCGGCCTTGGCCCAGTAGCCGAAACAGGTTTCCGCTTTCAGCTTCCACCGCATGCTTCCGTTGACTTCCTGTTGATGGCTATCGGGAATGGAATTGGAGGGGCAGCAATTCGCGCATTTTTTACAAAAAGAGCAAAAATCCTCGACACCGATATCCACAGGTTGATCACAAACCAGCGGCAGATCGGTGGTCACCGCAAAAATCCTTACCCGGGGACCCAGCTCTTTGGTAATCAAATAACCAAAACGGCCCAATTCACCCAGACCGGCGTCGATAGCTGCCGGCGTCAGAAGAAGATCATAATGGCGACTGTGATTGGCTGTGGCCGCATATCCCAGGTTGGCAACAAAGGCGGCCAGCTGAGTGGAAATCCAGGCCCCCTTTGAATAGGACAGCGCGCTCTCCATCACACTGGGGGTATGCGGTGCCGTACTGACCATCTCCCAGTCCATCTCCACGGTAAAGACAATGGCAAAATTGTGATCAACGCTTATCTCCTGACCCCATTGCTCCCAGTTCTCATAGAATATTTCCCCTCGATGGGAATAGACCCACAGGGGATTCATCCTGGCAACCCCCACCGATCCCGCCCCCAATTGGCGGGCAAATCCCTTGACCCGTCCGGTGGCTTCTTCCGGACTGAGATTGGGACGGTTTTCCTCGGTCAGTTGGACCACCGGGGTATGGTTTTGGGGTTTGCCGAAATGGGGTGGAATGGAAAAGGTCGCTGTCATCGCCGCAATATTTGGTATCTCACCGGGTCGATCGATAGCCCCGGGGGTTCCCAGGACACCGCCGGCCGTCCTTCTTTCAGAATCCAATTGCTCCAGTTCGGGATGAGATCGATAAAACGTCTCATATTGAGCTGAACCCGGTCGAATACTGCGCTCCCTGGCAAAGACCTGCTCCCGTTCATCAAAGCGCTGTGCATTTCCGACAATATGGCCGGCAACGCCCTTAAGGGCCTTTTCATTCAGCCCGGTTGGCCGGCCGAAGAAATAAATCCCGTATCCAATCGCCGCCCAGCCGGCAATCAGCAACAGCGACCCGGCCGTATTATGAAAAAAACGCACCGTGTAAAGCCAATAGATAGACATTTCAACGAGGATCAGGAATATAACGATGGCACCGGCCATCAAAGCGGCCCTTGATTCCTTCTCTTTTAAACTGGCAATGAGAAAGCTAATGGTAAATAAAACGACACCCAACACGAACACGACTTGCAGAACAAATAAGAACAAAACCATTGCCAAAGACTCCCTGATCAGTTGAATCCAGACTAAATTTGTGGCCTTGAATTACCCGCGATAGTGCTGTATCCCAGATATAATTTACAAAACTCGGATTGATTTAGTAGTACATTCTATTCCAGAATGAAATTCGTTAAATCCCAAATTACAAAACTCAAACCTTTACCCTGTTAAATGATTAGGCTTATGATGTGACCATTTTCATTATAAATATAACCCTGACTTTTTATGGCGGCAATATTCAAGAGATTATTTAACAGGGCAGGCAAATCTCAGAACGCAATGAACCAAATCGATTCGGCTTTTTGATATCCTCTTCGACTTTTTTAAGGAATTTGGGGACATAACACTATCCCCCATACTTAATGCCCGGGCAATAATATTTCAAGCCTAAAATCAGCCCTATCCGCTTTCTAAAATTATCGATTCTTATATATGCCCGACATCATTCTTTCTTTTTCTATGCCCTTCCTGTTGATTTTAACAAAGATGCTATGATAATCATCTTTAAGAAACAGCTGGATAACCAATGGAATAATGGAAGGCGCTAGCGGATTATCGGAGGACACCAGCAAATGATAAATAATATCAACATGTCAGCGGCAATGAAAATCCATCTGGGAGAAATATTTGATGATCTGCCTGAAAAGCCGGAATTCGTGAAAGGAATCCGCCGGGCACCTGCCAGACACTTTGCTCTGAGCCAAAAAGAAACCGGACTGGCTCTGAAAAATGCCTTGCGTTACATTCCCGAAAAATGGCATCAAACCCTGGCGCCTGAATTCATGGAAGAACTGCTGTCGCGGGGAAGAATTTACGGTTATCGCTTCAGGCCGCCAGGCCCTGTCACCGGCCGACCCATCGATCAATATAAGGGTAACTGCATCGAGGGCCGGGCATTTCAAGTGATGATCGACAACAACCTGGACTTGGATGTCGCCCTGTACCCTTATGAACTGGTGACCTACGGTGAAACCGGTCAGGTGTGTCAGAACTGGATGCAATATTGGCTGATCAAGCGGTATCTGGAGGCGTTGACCCGCGATCAAACCCTGGTAATGGCCTCCGGCCACCCCCTGGGGTTGTTTGCATCGTCTGAGCACGCACCCCGTGTCATCATCACCAACGCGCTGATGGTGGGCTGCTTTGATGATCAGAATAACTGGCACCGGGCCATGGCGCTGGGTGTGGCCAACTATGGCCAGATGACCGCCGGCGGCTGGATGTACATCGGCCCCCAGGGAATCGTCCACGGCACCTACAACACCATTCTTAATGCCGGCAGAGCAAAACTTGGCATTCCCGCCGATAAGGACCTGGCCGGCTATCTATTTGTATCTTCGGGACTGGGCGGCATGAGCGGCGCCCAGGGCAAAGCCGTGGAAATCGCCAATGGGGTGGCCCTCATCGCCGAAGTGGATTATTCCCGGATTAAGACCCGGCTGGAACAGGGCTGGATCAAAAAAGCGGTGGAAAATCCGGCCGAAGCCTTCAAGCTGGCCCTTGAACACCAGCAGAAAAAAAAGAGCATCACCATTGCCTTTTACGGAAATGTGGTTGATCTTATAGAATATGCGGTCAACAACCATATCAACATCGACCTGTTGACCGATCAAACATCCTGTCATGCCGTTTATGAAGGGGGTTACTGCCCCCAGGGTATCTCGTTTGACCAGCGTACCGAGCTTTTAAAATCCGGCCCTGCCGGATTTAAGGAAATGGTCGATACTACCCTGAGACGCCACTACGAACTGATTAAAATCCTGGCTGACCGGGGAACCTATTTTTTCGACTACGGCAACAGCTTTTTAAAAGCCGTCTACGACGCCGGTGTCAGCGAGATCTGTAAAAACGGCAAGGATCCTCTGGAGGGATTTATTTTCCAGTCCTATGTGGAAGATCTTATGGGTCCCCTTCTGTTTGACTATGGTTACGGTCCTTTCCGCTGGGTGTGCTTAAGCGGCAAAGAAGATGATTTGCTGAAAACCGATAAGGCCGCCATGGAAGGTATCGATCCGGACCGAAGATTTCAGGACCGTGACAATTATGTCTGGATCAGAGATGCCGCCAAGTACAAACTGGTGGTGGGCACCAAGGCCAGAATTCTTTACCAGGACGCTTTGGGACGGGTGACCATCGCTCTGAAATTCAATGAGATGGTCCGAAACGGCGATATCGGACCGGTCATGCTGGGAAGGGATCATCACGATACCGGTGGTACGGATTCGCCCTTCAGGGAGACTGCCAATATAAAAGACGGCAGCAATATCATGGCCGATATGGCCACCCATTGCTTTGCCGGCAATGCCGCCCGGGGCATGAGCCTGGTGGCCCTGCACAACGGCGGCGGTGTCGGTATCGGCAATGCCATCAACGGGGGTTTCGGCCTGGTGCTGGACGGCAGTGAACGCATCGATGCCGTCATCAAACAGGCTATTCCCTGGGATGTCATGGGAGGCGTTGCCAGACGCGCCTGGGCCAGAAACGAAAATTCAATTGAAACCAGTATAAAATACAATGAAATGCGGCAAGGCTCGAACCATATAACACTGCCGTTTTTAGCGGATGATGAAATGGTTGAAGACATTGTAGGCAAAGCGTTTGAAAAAGTTAAGAGTAAAGGTTAGCCGGTTTGCCCGTTTGCCGGTCTCTTTTTAACCGGCTAAACCGGCACACCGGAAAACCGGCTAAACCGATCAAGGAGAAGAATATGGCTGCCATGAATAAAATCTTAGAATGCGTTCCCAACTTCAGCGAAGGACGTGATTTGAAAAAAATTGAGAAAATCGTCGAGCCGTTTCGCGGCAGGGACGGTGTTAAGCTGTTGGACTATCAAAATGATGAAGACCACAACCGGTCGGTGGTAACCGCAGTCGGAGAACCTGAAGCGCTTAAAGCCGCCGTCATCGAATCCATGGGCATCGCCATCAAACACATTGACATGCGCTCCCATCAGGGGCAGCACCCCAGGATGGGGGCCATAGATGTGGTTCCCTTTATTCCGGTAAAAAATGTGTCGGTGGAAGAGGCCGTAAAAATTTCTCAAGCAACGGCCAGAGAAGCCGCCGCTAAATACGAGTTGCCGATTTTTTTATATGAGCAGTCGGCAAGTCGACCGGAAAGACAAAACCTGGCCACCATCAGAAAGGGCCAGTTCGAGGCCATGGCTGAGAAACTCACACAGCCGGAGTGGAAACCGGATTTCGGACCGGCTCAGATTCACCCCACAGCCGGGGTGACGGCCATGGGCGCCCGCATGCCCCTGGTGGCCTATAACGTCAACCTGGACACAAATCAGCTGGAGATCGCCGATTTAATTGCAAAAAAAGTCAGACACATCAGTGGCGGGCTGCACTATTGCAAAGGTATCGGCATTGAATTAAAGGACCGGGGGGTCGTGCAGGTCTCGATGAATATGACGGACTACACCAAAACCGCTCTATACCGGGTATTTGAGCTGATTCGAATTGAAGCCCGCCGCTACGGTGTCAATGTGGTGGGCAGTGAAGTCATCGGCCTGGTGCCCATGGAAGCTCTGATCGATACGGCAGCGTACTACCTCGGGCTGGAAAATTTTTCCATGGAGCAGGTGCTGGAATATAGAATCTATGAGTGAGGATAAACTGGGTATAGGGCACAAGGCGATAGGCCCAGGGTAGAAGACAAAGGGTAGAGGGTAGATGGTGGAAGGCAGAAGGTGAAAGGACATATGACTGTAGGAAGCTATTGGCATAGGGCCAAGCCTTAGAATTCTCTAAAATCTCAGAATTATCGACTTACACGCTATGCGCCATGCGCTATGCTCTTTGCGCTATAGCATCGAGTATCGAGTATCCAGCATCGAGAATCTTTTACTAAATTGCAACCAAGCATAATTCTTACCTACCAAAGCTCTTAAGGAGGCAAAAAGCCGTGTTAGTAAACAGAAAAATTACAGAATATCTGGCAAAAGCCGCGGCCGGAACCGCAGTTCCCGGTGGCGGGAGTGTGGCGGCCCTGAACGGTGCCCTGGCGGCAGGTCTTACTGAAATGGTCGCCAACCTTACGGTCGGTAAAAAAGGTTATGAAGCCGTGGAAGAAGACATGAAAGCGCTTGCCGGCATGGCGTCGCAATTAAGAAATAAACTTACGGCGGCCATTGACCAGGACGCAGATGCCTACACTGAAGTGATGGCGGCTTACAAGCTTCCCAAGACAACCGATGAGGAAACATCACTTCGCAAACAAAAAATCCAGGACGCCATCAAACACGCAGCCCTTGTCCCCCTTGAGGTTGCCAGGGACGCGCTGGCAGTCATTGATCTGGCCGGCAGAGCAATTCGAAAGGGAAACAAAAATGCCGCCTCCGACGGGGCGGTCGCCGCCATGAATGCCAGGACCGCCGCACTGGCAGCCATCTACAATGTCAAAATTAATTTGAGTTCTATTAAAAATGATGCGCTTTCGCATGTTGAAATATAGTGTATAAAGTGATAAACATAGTTTATTTCAATATATCATATTTCTTAAATTCGGGAGAATTGGTAAAATGATTATATCAAAAATAAATATGGGTAGATTATTTTCTGCCGTCAGTATAATTTTCATGGGATTAATAGCCTTTAGCGGCTGTTCCATGGCGAATTATGGGAAGCTGAAGTCAACTCCAGAAGTTACTCGAGCTTTTGAGGCCTATCAGATTCTGCCAGGCCACAAATATTATTACAGGGGAACGTATAGTCGGCCTGTGGTCATCGTCGGGATAAATGAAAACTATGAGCTAAATTCAAAGCTGTGGGTGGGAATTGATCCTAAATCGAAAGATTTCCGCAAATTGATAGATAAGGTTTCCCTCCAGGGCTCAGGCAGTACCACCGATCCCTGGGGATTTACCATCTTAGACAATTCCGGTAGAGATGTAGGCGTATGGTATTCTGCAATTCGTGCAGCGGCTGTAGATATAAATGAAAATGGTCAGATAGTTAATTTATCACCCCTAAGAACTGTGACAAAAGGGGATCAGCCGAGGTAAAGCGTCTGAAATCCAAACTATTTTTTATTCAGTTTCTTCAATTCGGTAGCACAGGCCTCTAAATCAGGGCTGCGGTTGATATCCATAACCAGTATGGCACTGATGATCCCCTCCTTGTCGATAAAAAACAGGGCCCGTTCTGAGAGGCCGTCGGAACGCAGGACGCCGTATTTATCAGCCACGGAACCGTGGGGCCAGAAATCGGAAAGGACCTCGAACCACAGCTTGCCCATCTGGCGCGTCCAGGCATACAGGGTGGGAATGTTGTCAACGCTAACCCCCAGAAGGACGGCATCAGTTTCGTCAAACATGTCCTTTACGATGTTATACCCCGGCCATTGGCCCGAGCAAACCGGTGTGAATGCCGCCGGCACAAATGAAATTACCACATTTCTTTTGCCTCGATATTGGCTGAGGGTAATTTTCTTTCCAGACACGGCCGGCAGGGCAAAATCAGGAGCCGGTTGACCGGCCTTGACTTTCAGGACGCTGTCCCTTGGCTTTAGCTTCCCGGGGTTATAGATATTATTTTTCAACTCTTCAGACTGTGCAAAAACCAAATTGACCATAATAAACAAAGAAAATACTAATATACCGTTCCATTTCAGATAAGTCCTCATCAATAGTGCTCCTGTGGATTAATTTTAACCCGCATTAAATAGTTATAAGGGCCAACATCTACGATACGTTCCTGCATAAAACCAAAGGGGGTAAGCATGTCTTCAACCTGCTCAGGGGACAACCTGATGTGGCGGGGAGGTCCCGGGGGACCATCGATTTTCATAAATTCCATGATGGCTAAAATCCCATTCGGTTTAACCACCCTTACAATTTCATGGAGTACTTCTTTTTCAATCTGATCTTCGACAAAATCATGCAGAACCGTAGCCATCAAACAAACATCGATCGAGTGGTCTGCAACAGGAATATGCTCTCCGGCATTACTCACAAAAGCGTTGATATTGCCTATGCCCTTTTCATCTGCTGCGGCCTTAAGAAGTTCAATGCCCTCCTCCCACAAATCCACCCCGTACACCCTGCCCTTTTCCCCAACGATCTCGGAAGCCGCCAGACAGTACGCGCCTTT
>JAFDDW010000055.1 GCA_019310665.1 Deltaproteobacteria bacterium | reverse complement strand
CTGCCCGAAACATTCTCTAGAATCCCATTCATTCTTCATTATCATATCCTATATCGCTAACGTCCGCCGGTGAGCAGCGGCCTAAACCATTTCCAAGCCTGCACGGCCTTTACGTAAAGCCGCTATCTTTACACCGCCGTGCCGTGGCGAAGCTCTTTAGAGCGAAGACTGGTCTGCTCCAGTGGCTTGGTTATGTTTCCAATGTTCTTTTGATTTTTAGCCTTTTCCAGCCAACCTGGCCAATAATACCCCAAATGGTCGTATACAAGATAGCTTCAAATGGCCCGATGAATATTGCCGTAAACACAAGATTTGCACCATCTGCCGATGCATAGTCAAGCTCTTCGCTCGTTTTAGCTATCTCATATCTTACTTTCCATTTTTCTCGGACGGAGATGTTACATAGTATGTAGGTCGAAACCAATGAAAGGATAATCGCGATAATTAAAATATACCTTTTGTTCCAAAATGTTCCTGTAAGCATAATTAACGCAGGTACAAAAAATGACAGATACCACCACAAATTATATCGTGCTGCAATCATCTCTTCCATAAATCTATACGATACATAACGTCGGCATAAGTTGCAGGCGGCGTGTTCCTGTGTACGTGAAATAGTCTGCAAGAGAGGCAAAATGAGGTATCTCAAAAACCGCACGTAATAGCCTGTCCATCTTCATGCACTTGTTCTACCTTTCTCTTCCGGCTCGAACAATATCCACTATTTCTTCCGTCGTAATATTCGCTTTAATTGATGGGACGTCTAAAGGTGAAGAAACGATCTTTTCCGGAACCAACGCGAAAGTTCGACCGTCTTTCCTTCTTATTAGGACTTTTCCTGTATTTTCAGCCTGCTCGAGTACCTTTGCGAGTTTTTGCCGGGCTTCTGAATATGTATAAACTTGCATTTTATACCTCCATGGTTTCGACTTTGAGATTTTGAGCAGCTGTCTTCAGCTTTCGATCCAACGTCAATAGGGGTGCTTTATGTCTAATAGCACAATCCAAGAAATAGGCATCGTATGCATACATGTTGGATTGTTTGGATATTTTTAGGGCATTAACAAAGTCTGTCTTGATATACCGGAGAGGGATACTATCGAAAATTACAAGACCCTTCTTGCCTTCATTAAGGGTCAACCGGTTCTGTTTAAACATAGCCGAGAAGGCATTGCCAATTTCCCAGGGAATAGAACCAGGTCCAATGAGTGTATTTCCCGTAGTAAATTTAACAATTCGATTGCGTTCAGGTTCACCGACAATAACCGCAATCAATGCCGATGTATCAATAACAATATCCATGTTACCTCCCATATATGAATTTTAGACAATTGTACAACAGTAGATTAGTTTGTCAAGTGTCAAGAGGTAGAACGTTTTCGGATAACCAGCGGGCCAGATGTTTTTCAAACTAGCACGGCCCTTTACGATAAAATCCGCAAGTAATTCCCGTCTAGTTCATCCGTTGGTTAGGCAGCGATAGGCTCGTTTATGGGAGGGTTTCACCCACAGAAAGATAAAGGACTCCCTGATAGTATTCTCGAAATTCAATAACTGATAAATAGCGACTTATCGATTCCCAAGGATGACGACTTGTTAAATCCAAGCTTACACCGTACGGCTTATTCAACCAGGCAGTGAACCGAACTAACCATTTGGGCCAGTTTTCCGGTTCTTTAAAGTCAAGAATTGCCATCCTTCCGCCTGGCATCAGGGCCGTGGCGCCGTTGCGGATCACCTCGTCGTATTCCGGAACAAGTGTAATAGCCAGGGTCGATAATATTCCCGTGACTCCATTTGGAAAATCGTATTCGGCGAGATCCGACTGTACTAATTCAATATTGGCCCAGCCGGCATCTTGAACCCGCCCTCGAGCCTGTTGGATACCTCATCAAATATGCCCTTTAGATCCATATGGTCTCTCTATTCCTCACATAACAATGATTATACCGAAAAAACGCGTGATATCATGTCACGAAATCACGCCCGATGTTTACATTATTTTATTGAATTTCATAGCGTTAAGACTTATTAAAGCCGGATATTGCAATCGTAAAATGTAGAAATTTTTCTTCATTTTGCCGATATATCCGATATGCGAGAAAAAAGTCTTCATATCCCTGATATTGAGGCGCTTTGTGGAAAAAGAGTTACAGCGCATTGACGATCTTAAAAGGGGGTAAAAAAAGTCTTGCATCAATGTTTGACCACGTAATTCCTTCATGTGGAATGCAAGATCGCTTTCGATTTTCTGGCCAGACCAATCAAGGGTCAAGAGTAGACCCCTTTTCACATATGCAGGTCCGACAATTTAAGCTTATTCTATGTTTGCGCCGACAACAGCGGCCATTTGCATCATGTTGATCGTCTGGCCCTCCTTCAGGTTTGTAAGGTCAGTGACTTTGCCTGATTTGCTCTTTGATTTTGTGTTTTTGAAGATCGGGAGCAAGCTAGCATCAGCCACAATGAACTTGCCTGCGTTCTCAGGCTTTCCATTTTCAGTCTTTGTCTGAAGTTTATTCGCTTTAATATAGTCCCATAGTTTTTTGGTTATCTCTGTCCTGGGAAGTTCTGTTGCTCCCAGAAGCTCTGCCAGCTCATTTTTCAGCTTTACCGGTTTCATCAATCCTTTTGCTTCTGCCATTTTTAACTCCTTCATGTTTAGATTTATATATATTTCCTGTCAGTTAACTATCCACACCCGCAGCCGCAATCACCGCCACAGTCACACCCGCCACCGCCGTGGGCGGTCATTTCCGCCATGGCTTTGACAATATCCCGAGTGTCCGACGTGGTTACGGCAGCAATTTTCGCTTTTAAATAAACATCTTCGCGGTCGTCAAATAAATCCCATATGGGTGGGTTCAAGTGCTCGAAAAAATTGTAAAACGCTTGTTTATGAATAAGAAGTAAAACCTCCTCACCTTCTGTTTTGTCCACCAGTTCATATTCAAATGGTGTCATTCCATCCGGACCTAGAGCGAAGATGAAGTCAAATTCGGGATACTTCGGGGTAAGATCCATGCTGTCCTTTGACGTACCGGCGTGGAAGGAGAGGGCGATCTTTTTTAAATTTTCGACTTTGTTCATTGAAATCGGTCCTTTTTCATTTTCTCAGGGACCCCCCGGTTAAATAGGTTACGCCCCAGAGAAATAAGTACAACAGAGATTTCACGGGGTAAACATTTAACTGGGCAGGCGGATTAACACAGATAATTGTTTTGCTTTGGTCTCAAACCTCAAGTAGCGAAGCGCTCCTCTATCGATTGACCGTCAGGTCAATCCAAATGCTTCGGTGGTTTACCGATTTTGTCTCCCAGTGCTCCTTCTCTGTTCTTCACGATTAAATCCGCTATTTCGCTAATCGCATTTTTAATCCACATGGCTGTTTGAGAGTCTTCGGTGTAGTTGGCTTCACCGAATGACTGCACCCGGCCCTGTTTCTGGAAGTTATTGACCTGGGAAAATTCTTCTTTGGAGCCGTGCTGGTAGACGGCAAAGGTTCTTCCCCCAAACTGGTTGATAATGGAAAAAACCGGGATATCGCTGGGGCCGTCGGCCACATATATCATATTCTGAAAAGGCACCCGGCGGTCTTCATCCGGGATCTTGGCGTTGACATCAATGTCCGGTAGTTTATTGGTGCCTTTGTTAATTTCAAATACAGATCGGGTTTTGGTGGTATGGTCCAGGGCATAGGCAATCTGCGATAATATTTTCGGTTTGGTCTTTTCCGGTTTGGATTTTTTTTCCAAAAACCCCGGTCCTGGCGGATTTTCCACAAATTCGCATCCCCACACCCCATCGATGTAAGGGGCAATTTTGCTGCCCAGTATCATCTGCCGCAATCCGGTTGAGACGATGTAATGTTCCACCTGGATTTCATGCTGCCGATAATCGGGATTGGTACGAACGTAATTTTTGACTTCATTAAAAAATTTCGGCAGCCCCTTATAGAAGGTGATTTTCTCCCCCAGCTTTCTCAGGGTGTCATTGTTGAGGCCCTCGAAGATCCCTTCTCTGGTGTAGGTGAGGATGTGGTTGAGGTAGACCGTGTCCGAGGCAATCAGGCTCATGCCGTCCTTTTTGTAGTAATTCGGCAGTTCCCCGACTTCTTTCCAGAATTTTTTCGGATCTACCCGGTATTTTTCGAATAGGGGCTCCTGCATGTATCCGGGAATTAAGGTCTTGTCAAAATCCCATATGCAGGCAATGATGTTCTGTAAAAAGAGAGGTTGGGACATATTTTCCGATTTCGGATTTATTTAATGAATGAAATCCTAATTTATAATAAAACGCCAAAAAAATAAAACTGACAGATAGCTTCTAATCAATATTGTGAATATTTCAAAAGGTCAAATGATATTAGTCCGGCGTCTCAAAATTCG
Organism: Deltaproteobacteria bacterium; assembly: GCA_019310665.1. Taxonomy (GTDB): domain Bacteria; phylum Desulfobacterota; class Desulfobacteria; order Desulfobacterales; family JAFDCJ01; genus JAFDCJ01. The sequence goes on along the minus strand of JAFDDW010000055.1, from coordinate 4,140 downwards.
GCCCGGATGGCAACTTTTACCGTCCAAAAGGGATTCTTTTTAACGCCTTTAGAATATTGCGAGGCCCTTTTCGCCAATGACTTTAAAAGTTATTTATCGACCACAACCCAGGCGGTATAGCGACCGTCATGCTCAATTTTGGCCGAATATCCACAGGATGCGATCATTTCCCGGATTTTTTGCGGCGTATGGAAATGACTGCGCATCAGCAGTATTTTTTCCGCCAGGGCCAGAATTTTAACCCCTTTGTGATTAAAGTCCGGTTCTTCGATGACCAGCCTGCCAGCCGGTTTGAGCACGCGCAGTAAATCTTCAATCGATTCTTGTTGATCACAGAAGTGGTGCAGGGCATCGACCACCAAGACGCGGTCAAAGGATTCATCAGCAAAGGGCAGGCGTTCAACATGGGCACTTACAGGGCAGACTTCTTTATGCGGTGCTTTTTTCAGCATGCGCAAAGACAAATCGCTGACAGCAATGTTGTCTACCAGGGTTCTGAGATGGGATGAAACCCGTCCGGTGCCGCCCCCGCCGTCCAGCAACCAGCCCGTTGTCGGCAATTTCAATAATTGCCGCAGGCGTCCGGTATCCGGCGGGCCGATCAAGCGGTCATAAACGGAAGCGATAAGATCAAAATGATCGAGCATAGCATTTAAATTATTATGGTGTTTTTTTGCCAATGGTGCGCAAAGTTGCAAAAAATGGATAATACTTCGCAGGAATTGATCTTGCAAGAATAATCCGATGACGGCTGTTGTTTCACTCCGGAGCATGCCAAAACCGCACCGCAGTATTGATTTTAGTATACATATAGGTTATTCTTGTCTAGTCTGGCCGGGGTTCGAGAAGGGTCATTTCCATATGCTATCTTGCGGGAGAATATGATGACACAGTGTGTGTTGTTGAATGCCGATTACTCGTTTTTGAATATGGTGCACTGGAAGCGCGCTTTTTGCCTGATGGCCAAGGGAAAGGTTGAGGTCGTCCGGGATTCTAAGCAGTCCGTTCACAATTCCAGCGGAAGGGAGTTTAAAGTTCCTGCCGTGATGCGGCTGATCAAACTGATCCGGACGATTTACCGGTCCCGGGTGGCGTTTACCAAACGCAACGTTCTGGTCAGAGATCGATTTCAGTGCGCCTATTGCGGTACCCGAAAAGGAAAGCTTTCCATCGATCATATCATACCGAAATCAAGGGGCGGTGAGACAACTTTTGAAAATTGTGTGGCCGCCTGCAAAGCCTGCAACTTAAAAAAAGGAGGTCGTACCCCCAGCGAAGCCAAAATGTATCTTAATCTTAAGGCGTTTCAGCCGACCATCTCGGAATTTTTACGTATAAAATTTGAAAACCTTGGGGTGTATAAGGTACTTAAAGAATTAGGGGTTTACTAGGCACTTAAGTTTTGATTTACCAACAAGCATGAATTGTTATATTCAGTCTTCATTATTCAATTGAAAGGTACGGAGAAATGATAATATGAAAGGTATTATTTTGGCGGGCGGTTCGGGTTCAAGGCTGTTTCCGCTGACCCTCGGAGTCAGCAAACAGATGCTGCCGGTGTATGACAAACCCATGATTTACTATCCGCTTTCCGTGCTCATGATGGCCGGAATCCGGGAAATTCTCATCATTTCAACCCCCAATGATTTGCCCATATTTCGCAGAATACTCGGGGACGGGTCTCAGCTGGGACTGTTGTTTTCCTATGCCGAACAACCGCGTCCCGAAGGGCTTGCCCAGGCCTTTATCATAGGAAAATCGTTTATCGGCCAGGATATGGTATGTCTCATGTTGGGAGACAATATTTTCTACGGCCCGGGTCTTTCCAATATTTTGAGGCGTGCCGCCCAACTGACTCAGGGCGGGTTGATTTTTGGTTACCTGGTGCGTGACCCGGAACGATATGGCGTGGTTGAATTTGATTCGGACGGCAAGGTGACCGGAATCGTGGAAAAACCCAAAAATCCCAGATCACAATACGCGGTTCCGGGGCTCTATTTTTACGACAATGATGTGGTCAACATCGCCGGCAAACTCAAACCTTCTGCCCGGGGCGAGCTGGAAATCACCGATGTAAACATGGCCTATTTACAACGGGATGATCTCAGGGTCGAACTTCTGGGAAGGGGCTTTGCCTGGCTCGATACCGGAACCCACGAAGCACTTCAACAAGCTGCAAGCTATGTGCAGGCGATTCAGGAAAGACAGGGTTTAAAAGTTTCATGCCCGGAGGAGATAGCCTTCCGCCTGGGCTACATCGACAGTGACCAGCTCAAGCACCTGGCCTCCCAATACCTGAAAAACGATTACGGGCGCTATTTGATGGAGATCGCCCGGGAAACGGACGAAAAGTAGGAATTGGAAATTTCGGATTTCGGATTTGGGATGGTTAAAAGGATCATATTCTTATTTATATAGGTATAAGAAACCTAGAAGATAAAAGGCTTAGGGAATAAGGTGAAAGAAAAAATGTTGAGGGTGACGGCCGTCTTCCCGCCAAGCCGTGACATCCGTCCTCCTTATAATTTCGCCAGGCAGGATGGTGTTACCGGCAGGGAACAGGGCTTTAAGTATAGAATCCATATACCAATCAGTTTAAAATCAGCTCTCTTTCCTTAATAAAATCCAAAATCCCCAATCCGCAATCCAAAATCGAGATAATCCCAAATCCGAAATCGAAACCCTCTATTTCCTTGACAGGATTCTGGATAAGGAGTAAAAATCTAAGTTTAAAAAAAATCCGAGATAGGGGGATCAATGGACTATAAAAAGACGCTTAACCTTCCGTCAACCACGTTTCCCATGAAGGCCAGTCTGGTGAAACGGGAACCGGAGCAGCTGGAATCCTGGAACAAAGCCGGTTTGCACCAACAAATCCGCGATGCATCCAAGGGCAGAGAGCTGTTTATTCTCCATGACGGCCCTCCTTATGCCAACGGTTACATTCATATCGGTACGGCGTTGAATAAAATCTTAAAGGACATTATTGTCCGCTCAAAGCAGATGGCCGGCTATGATGCTGTCTATGTGCCCGGCTGGGATTGCCACGGCCTGCCCATCGAGCACAACGTGGACAAGGAACTTGGCGAAAAAAAGAAAGAGCTCAGCAAGGCCCAGGTTCGCCGGTTGTGTCGCAAATATGCCGAAAAATTTATCGACATTCAGCGCGAAGAATTCAAACGCCTGGGGGTGATGGGGATCTGGGATGATCCTTACCTGACCATGAATTACGTTTACGAGGCCACCATTGCCAGAGAGTGCGGTAAATTCGCCCTGGATGGGAGCCTGTTTCGCAGCAAAAAGCCGATTTACTGGTGCTTTACCTGCCAAACAGCCCTGGCGGAGGCCGAAATCGAATACTATGATGCCACGACACCGTCGATTTACGTCAAATTTTCGTTGAAAGACGATTTGAGCAAAGAACTGCCGGCGCTGGAGGGTAAGGATGTTTTTGTCGTCATCTGGACGACCACACCGTGGACGCTGCCCGCGAATCTGGCGATTGCGCTTCATCCTGATTTTGAATATGTCGCCGTGGATGTTGGAAATAGCACGGTGTATATTCTGGCCCGTGACCGGGTCGATGCCTGCATGCAGTCCTTTGGCATTGCCGACTTTGCGGTCATCGGTGGAATCGATCCCAAAGCCCTTGAAAAGAAGCGCTGCGGGCACCCGCTCTACCCGCGCGATTCATTGGTAATACTCGGAAACCATGTAACGCTGGATGCCGGCACCGGTTGTGTGCACACCGCCCCCGGCCACGGCCGTGAGGACTACGAGGTGGGTCTTGCTTACGGGCTGGATGTTTACTCTCCAGTGGACAACAGGGGTTGCTTCACCGATGACGTCGATTTCTTCAAAGGCGAATTTGTATTTGATGCCAACGAAACTATCAATGCCAAATTGGAGGAAAACGGCGCCCTGGTTAACAAAGAAACGATGTCGCATTCCTACCCGCACTGCTGGCGATGCAAGGAACCGGTTATTTTCCGGGCAACTTCCCAGTGGTTTATCTCAATGGAAAAAACCGGGTTACGGAAAAAATCCCTGGAAGCCATCGACAAGGTTCAATGGATTCCGCGCTGGGGGCGGGAGAGAATCTACGGTATGATCGAGACCCGTCCGGACTGGTGTGTATCG
>JAFDDW010000054.1 GCA_019310665.1 Deltaproteobacteria bacterium | reverse complement strand
ATGACGAGGAGCATACTGCCATGTTTGCTGAATCCGCGATTGCCTTCATCGATAAAGGAGAGCAGGAAGGGGTGGTGCCCGGTCAGCTCTACTGGGTATACAAGCAGGAAAAATATCGTATTAATCCCGAAGATAAATATGATGTCACTCTCACCCCGGTTCTTTTAGGTGAATTAGTCGTCCTGCACACGGAAAAGACGACTGCTACCGTGATAATCACAGACTCACGCCAAGCTATCCACGCCGGAGACAAAATCGCCGCCCCATTTAAACTAGAATGAGTTGGATCCATACAAAAAAGCGCCGTGCCCCCGAAGGGCATGGCGCTTTTTTATTCCGATTAACCTTATTTGCTTTATTGCAATTTCATATAACCCAATCGGTTAACGGTAATCGTTTGGCCGTAGGTTTGATTTGTGATCGGTATCGTTTTCTCGGCGGTCATTCTATCCGGAAGACCGCGACCGTTAAACAGCATTCGGTTGTCGGCAAAAGTTAAATGTGCCAGATCGATATGAACCCCGGCCGGCAGTTTCCGATCCCTGAAAACGTCCCTGCCGGTTGCAACACAGGAGTAATTGGTATCGCCGTTTTCATGGAATACGGTATAGCGGTCCTGGCAAAACTGGACGGCAACCATCGAATTTTCCCGAATGGCCCTTATTTTAGCCATTTCCAGGTCAGCCATCATATTGGTCACCGCACCCCTGAGGCGATGCCCTCTGAGCCACTTCAGATAGGGCGGTAGCACGGTTGCCGCAATAACCGCCATGATGGCCATGGAGACGGCCAGTTCGAAGACAGTAAATCCTGAATTTTTACGCATGCTCGTCAGCTCCTTTGATAAATCAACCATTTTAGAATACAAAACTTGTGCCATTTTATTATTTTTCGAATTAAAGATCCGGCCATTCCGTTGTCAAGGCAATGATGAAACGCTTTATCATATTGAAATGATATAATAAATACAACGAATTGGGTGAGAATAATTGACGGGTGCCTAGTTGGTTCGGATAACAGCCACACATCAATACCTTATATCGGCTCATAGTGGCTCTCAGTTTAGAAGAAATTATCAATAAATATTTAAAATCAGGAGGTTAATAAGCTTATTGGAAGGCTGCCAAAAGATGTGACGGAGGGAACAAATAATTTACAATGATGAAATTACAATTTCATCATTGTAATTACTGTCACACATAATCAACGGCATTTTTCAAAATTTGAAGCCCGGCGGGAAGACCGGTTTGCGAGGCAGGGCCGCCGCGTCGTTCGAATTCTCTGCGGCGCGTCCAATCCGGGTGGTTGGTCCAGTGATTGTAGGCTTCCGGATGCGGCATCAAACCAAATATTCGCCCGGTTGGATCACAGATCCCGGCGATATCAGCTATTGAGCCGTTGGGATTGTCAGGAAAGTGCCCATTGGCCGGCCGGCCGTCGGGCAAGGCATATTGAAGGGTCACCTGGTTATTTTCCATCAGGCGTGTCAGGGTGGCTTCATCCGTATAAAATTTTCCTTCTCCGTGGCGCACCGGAAGTTCGGCCAGATCAAGACCGCGGGTAAAAATACAGGGAGAGGCCGGATCCACTTTAAGCCTCACCCATTGGTTTCTGAAGTTTCCGCAATCATTAAATGTCTTTAAGCCTCACCCACTGGTTTCTGAAGTTTCCGCAATCATTAAATGTGAGGGCTACAGATCGTTTTTGATAGTTTCGCCCCAAGCCCGGCAGCAGGCCTAAATTGGCCAGGGTCTGGAATCCATTACAAATTCCCAGAACCAAATTATCTTTTTCAACAAACTCCAGAATTTGTGCGCCGATATTTGTCTTTAGCCGAACAGATTGAATCACACCGGCGCCGTGGTCATCACCCCAGCTGAACCCCCCGATAAATACCAGAATTTGGAAATTTTTCAGATTGGCCGTACCGTCAATGAGGGAATTGATATGCACCCGCTCAGCTTTGGCGCCGGCCAGCTCAAAAGCGTAAGCCGTCTCACTATCACAATTAAGCCCATAACCGGTCAGGACCAGTACGTTTGCTGTACCCATGTTGAAAACCCTTTTTATTTTTTCACCACGGATTTTCACGGAATTACACGGAATTGTTATATTCTTATTTCAGGGTTAATGGAATAACTACCTGTCCGTGAGTTTCCGTGTCTTTCCGTGGTAAATTTCTTTTGTCTTCTGCTTGCCTTGCCGCGCCATAGCCACGCATAGCGTGACGGCGGAGGGTCATCTGATCTAAATCAAGTCCCCAAAAGGTTTTTTCCAGGCCGTCTTCAATTCAGCGACGGGGACCGAAATGATCGTTTGTTGTTCCAGCCCCCGGACGACCATGGCCGAATCGTCGGTGACCGTACCAATACAGGCGCAGCGGTCTCCTTTGAAAATCTCTTCAAATGGCTTGCGGTTATTCGGGTCTAGGGTCACAATGAAACGGCCGGCCGATTCGGAAAACAGCAGGCTGTCGTCACGCAGGCCCTCGTTGCCGGGCACCTTGGTCAGGTCTACATGCACACCCTGATTGCCGCCCAAGGCTACCAGGGCCAGGTGCACGGCCACCCCCCCCCGATAGATCCCGTGGGCTGAGGCCACAAGACCATTTTCTATGGCCTGCATCAAATGGCGATACAACGGAATAACTTCATCGGGCCGCACCTCGGGAACATTGCGTCCGATGTAACCCAGGTGGTCATAATATTCCGAGGCACCCAGCTCATTGCGGGTTGTTCCCAGAACATACACCAGATCACCGGCAATTTTGCTGTCCATGGTCACACAGCGAGTGACATCTTCAATCACCGAAATAGTCGAAAATTGCAGTGTTTCAAGGGCCGATACTTTATGGGTTTCGCCATAACGTCCTGGCAGATTTCCATCGACATACATGCTATCTTTGCCGGAAAGCAAAGGTATCTCATAGGCCATACAAATGTCTCGCAGGGCCCGGCAGGAACGCACCAGTTGAGCCGCTTTGAATTTGCCATCCGGATTTAGTTCGGGATCGTATTGGATATTAGGCCAGCAAAAATTGTCTACACCGCCGACGTGGTCAAGATCACCACCCACGGCGATTATGCGGCGTACGGCTTCATCAATGCTGCAGGCCGTCATGTGGTAAGCATCAATGGCGGAGTATTCAGGCAGCAGGGCCTGGGCAAAGGCAAGGCCTTTTTGAGAATCAAGCACCGGTCGGATAACGGCCGCATCGCTGTTGACGTCACGGTTTGCACCCACCAGGGGTTTGATCACACTGGTCCCCTGGACTTCATGATCATACTGGCGGGTAATCCATTCCGTCGAACAAATATTGGGCCGGCCAAGAAGATCTTTCAACAAGTCTGAATAATCCTGCGGGGGTTTAAGGACCGGCTCACCCAGACCGCGCTGCTCAGGCGAAATCCATTCGGCCTCAAACTCCCACTGGGGAAAACCGGATTGGAGCAAATCAAGATCCACATAGGCGCAGGTCTTGCCCTCGTAAGCGATATGAAGTTTACCTGAATCCGTATAGCAGCCAATGACGGTGCTCTCGACGGCATGCTTTTCCGACAATTCAAAAAACCGCTCACGATCATCGGGATGGATGGCCACCGTCATACGTTCCTGGGATTCTGAAACCCAGATCTCCCACTGATCCAATCCTTCATATTTCAAGGGCACTTTCTCGAGGTCGACCTGGCACCCGTTTGAAAACAGGGCCGACTCCCCCACGGATGACGACAAACCGCCACCGCCATTATCCGTAATAAACCTGATCAGTCCTTCGTCTCGCGCCTGAAGCAAAAAATCATGCATTTTTTTCTGGGTATAAGGGTCTCCGATCTGCACGTGGCCGGCGGGGGTGTGTTCTGAAAAAGTTTCCGAAGCCGCAGTAACACCGTGGATTCCGTCCTTTCCCACCCTTCCGCCGCACATGATCAGAAGCTCACCGGGCGATGTGTGCTTTTCTTCGGCGGGTTTACCATCGACTAAGGACGGCATTATCCCGACCGCAGTTACAAATACCAGACATTTTCCTAAATATCCCGGATGGAAACGGACCTGACCGAAAGTGGTAGGGATGCCGCTTTTGTTACCACCATCACGCACGCCCTCGATTACACCGTCCAGAAGTCGTCGGGGATGAAGATGGGGTTTAAGTGCGCCGTCGTAATCCCGCGCACCCACGCAAAAACCGTAACTGCCCATTACCAGTTTTGACCCCTTGCCGGTTCCCAGCGGATCGCGATAGACACCCACGATGCCGGTGATCGCACCGCCATAGGCTTCCATGTTGGATGGAGAATTATGCGTCTCCCCCGTAATCACATAGTGATGATCAGCGTCAAATCGTCCGGCGCCGGCATTGTCCCATAAAACCGATACCACCCAAGGCTTTTTGGCCTTTAAGGCTAGAGTTGGCGCTTCGATGCAGGTCTTAAATAAGTTATCGACAACCTCAGTATCACCCGTTGACCGGTCCAGGTAGCGAAACAGTCCTCGAAAGGTGTTGTGGTTGCAATGATCGCTCCGGGCCTGGGAAATATATTCTAGTTCAAGGTCGGTGGGATCACCCAGGCCCACCCTGGCCCGCACCTTGCGGGTATTGTCATTCAGAAAGTAAGCCCGGATGGTGGGAATGTCTTTGGAATTTAGCGCCAGGTTGCGTTCATCACTGATTTTCTCCAGGCAGCGGTCACTGTCCACCGCTATACTGGCAACCGTTGGCACATGGTCGAGGATGACTTTGGGAATTATGAAGCCAGTTCCTTCTGCCGGATCCCACTGCCGGGCGGAAAAAATTTTCCATTGCTCAATGATGTTATTGGCCAGAAGTTCTCCAGCTATTTTGTCCAGGTCTTCAGCCGTCAGCCCTTGGCCTTTAAGACAGTAACGCTTTGAGGTATAAACCAACCGGCCGGCAGCAAATTGAATGCCCAGTAAATCCTCAATGACTTCGACTGCCGTGCTTCCGGGATTGTCTCTAACGCCCGGTCGAAACCCGACCCAGATAGTCCAGTCAAATTCGATGTCCAGCGGTTGGTACGAAGAAATTTGAGTAACCGGGTTGGTAAAGATATCCGTCTGAACAGCGTTTAGCTGCTCATCGGACAGTTCGGCATCAATGGTTATGACATGGATGGTGCGCACACTGTGCAGCTCGATGCCGAAATAATTCTTGGCCTTCTGGCAAATCCCCTGCCCTTCGGCGTCGACAAGATTTTTCTTTAAAGCAATCTCAAGTCTGTGTGGCATATGAATTCTGTTTTGATTCCTATGATTTCAATCTAAATATTTTACCGGGCGGAGCTGCTATCCGGTTCCCGGAGTAGAAAGGTTTCAGGTGTCGGGTTTCTGGTGTCAGTGTTCAGGATATGAGATTGCGTCTACATTTCCTGACACCTGACACCTGAAACCTTATACCCATATTAGAAATAAGAACCGCCAAGTTATAGGGGTTTTCTATCAGTCATGAAATTAACTGAAAAATATACGCGATATATCATTATAAAAAACCAGTATCATCAACAATATAAGAAGAAACAATCCGATCTGCTGGGCGATTTCTCGGACTTTAATGCTGACCGGACTCCCCTTTATGGCTTCTATAGAAAAGAAAAGCAGGTGGCCCCCGTCCAGCACCGGGATGGGTAGCAGATTGATAATGGCTAAATTAATACTGATCAGCGCAATAAAAGAAATCAAACTGCCGATACCGGCCTTAGCGGAGTCCCCTGCCATCTGGGCAATCATGATCGGACCGCCCAGAGTGTCGGTAGAAATATCGCCCGTGATCAATTTGGCAATGATTACCACCATTAACTCGGTAACCCGGTAAGTTTGGAGTAAGCTCTCTGAAAACGCCTGGAACAGATTTAAATCTTTGGAATAAGACTCACCCGACGCGGTAATCCCGATGATGTATCGCTGGATATCTTCACCGAAGATGTTTTTGGTTGTCACCTGCTCGGGGGCAATGGTAAAATTTTGTGTGGAATCCCCCCGGCGCACAGCCAGTCTGATGGTCTTGCCTTTACTGCCGTTAATAATTTCTGCCATTTCACCCCAGCTGTTAATGGCTGATTCGTTAATGGCGATAATCAGATCACCTTTTTCCAGCCCGGCTGAAAATGCGGGTGCCCCCTGTTTGACCGATCCGACGGATGGCTTCAAAACGAAGGTGCCGGAAGAAAGGAAAATGCCGAAAAAAATTATCACGGCCAGGATAATATTGAAAACCGGGCCTGCCGCAACGATCAGCATTCGTTTAGCAACATGCTTGTGGGTAAACGAAAGGGGAATCTCTTCAGGATCGATTTCGGCATCCGGTTCTTCACCCACCATTTTGACGTAACCGCCGAGGGGGATTGCCGAAATACGATAATCGGTAATACCGACCTTCTTGCCGATCAAGCGCGGGCCAAAACCGAGTGAAAACTTCTCAACACCAACTCCGAAAAAACGGGCAATCAAAAAATGTCCGAACTCATGAAAAAATATCAAAACCCCCAGGACGATGATAAATGATAATATGTTAGTGCCCATGTGTTTATATTGTTATCTGTTAATGGTTATTGGTTTGTTGTTGTGATTACTACAATGCTAAACCCAAATCGGGATATACCGGAAAAAAAATTACAAATTACAAATTACAAATAGCAAATAATATCCAATGACCAAAACTACAAATTCAAAACAAGGAAGTGGTTTTGACTATATACAGCCTACTTCGTTTCGGTCATTGAATTTTTGAATTTGGAATTTATTTGACCCAATTTTAAGATCAGGTGGTGCTTGCATTTTGGTATTTTTCTATAAAATTTCCCAAAAAACATTACCAGATTAAAAAATAATCACTTTAAAAATATAGGCTACCGGAGAGGCGAACAACAGGGCATCAACGCGGTCTAAAAATCCGCCATGCCCGGGCAAAAGGCCTCCTGAATCCTTAATTTTGGATGACCGCTTCATCTCGGATTCGAATAAATCGCCCACCTGTCCGGCAAGGCCGGCGACGATGAAAAATATGATCACGGGTCCCCATGGAAGGCTCGGCAGAAAAAAATATTTTCCGATGATACCTGCCAGCAGATTCCCGGCAATCCCACCGATGGCGCCTTCAACTGTTTTTCCCGGACTGATGGCCGGACTCAGTTTGCGGCGGCCAAGATAGGACCCGACATAGTAGGCGCTGATATCACCGACAAAAATAATAGCCAGAAGAAAAAAAATCCAAACCATGCCGTCGGGATCATGTCGGATCGTGACCAGAAAAGAAAGCGACAGGGGGATATAAACAATCCCCAGAACCTGTTTTTGGATGATATCGACGACTGCCGGATTGGTTTTATAGATAAACACCGAGATCAGGCCGGCCAAAATGAGGTTCAAGGCGACGAACGCTAAAACACTTTGGGGACCGTCAACATACGCAGCGATGAGAATACAAAGGCTGATTAAATATCCCCACCAGATCACAGGATTGAACAGGGTCTGAGGCGCGGCATTAAATACGATGCGATAATACTCCCAGAGTGAACAACCACAGACAAATCCGATCAATAAAATAAAAGGGACCCCGCCCAGGTAAATTAAAAAAATAAGAAACGGTAAGGCACTCAGTCCTGTGATCCAACGTTTAAGATGCACGAGATTGTTTGCTCCGTTGAGTTAGTTGAACAGTAACTTGGTTCCCATCGATTTCAGGTGTCAGCAAACCTTTAATTGAGAAATTGTGAATTTAGGGGATACCAATTTAGGAATTGCGAATTTAGGAATTAAGGAATTGAATGTATTCTATCAATCTAATCCCTGAATCCCTCAATCCCTTTAACTACACCTGACCAAATCTACGCTCTCGGCTCTGGTAATCCTTTAAGATTTGCAGCAATTCATCCCGGTTGAAATCAGGCCACAACGTAGGTGTTACAAAGATTTCCGTGTAGGCAATCTGCCAGAGTAAAAAGTTGCTGACCCGCATCTCCCCGCTGGTTCTGATTAATAAATCCGGATCAGGAATATCGCGGGTGTAGAGATGATCGGCAACCATCTCGGCCGTGATAGAATCCGGATCGACCTCGCCGTGCCTGATTTTGTTGGCCACCTCTTGGACCATCCGAACAATCTCGGCCCGCCCGCCATAGCTCAAGGCGAGGATAAGGGTCATGGCGGTATTGTCTCTGGTTGCCTTCATCGTTTGATGCAGCGCTTCCTGGACCTTCTCCGGCAAACGGTCTACCTGCCCGATCACTCGCAGGCGAATATTATTTTCGACCATTTCATTTTGCTCAGATTCAAGGAATCTTTTCAGGAGGCTCATTAGCGCTTCAACTTCGAATCGCGGCCGCTGCCAGTTTTCGGTAGAAAAGGCATAAAGTGTTAAATAGGACACGCCGATCTCGCGACAGGCTCGCACCACGGTGCGGACGGCATCGGATCCCTTCTCATGACCGCTGACACGGTTTAACAGACGCTTTTTTGCCCATCGGCCGTTGCCGTCCATTATAATGGCAATATGGGCAGGCAGTTTGGTGGTATCCAGTTCAGCAAGGCTGGCAGAAGAGGGGCTAGAATTCAAGGATTTCTTTCTCTTTTTCTTGATAGCATTCGTCGATAAGCTTGATATGCTCATCAGTTATTTTTTGGACTTGCTCCTGGGATTTAAAAGTGTCGTCTTCTGTAATTTCACCATCTTTTTTCATGCTCTTAAGCAGTTCATTGGAATCACGCCGGAAATTCCTGACGGATACCTTATACTCTTCGCAAACCTTGTGCACAACTTTGACCAGTTCTTTGCGACGATCTTCGGTAAGCTGGGGTATTGAGATTCGAATGATTTTTCCGTCACTGGACGGCGTTAGCCCCAAATCTGATTTTAGAATGGCTTTCTCAATATCTTTGATAACGGATACATCCCAGGGTTGAATCGTAATCAGACGGCTTTCGGGCACGGCCAGCGTTGCCATTTGGTTTAATGGGGTCAGGGTGCCGTAATAATCTACTTTTATCCCGTCAAGGATCGAAAGAGACGCACGGCCCGTCCGTATTCGCTTGAGTTCATTTTTCAAAGCCTCTACGGATTTGCCCATACTTTCTCTGGTTTCCTGATAGATCGATTCAATCATGGGGAGTACCTCACTAATGCTTAATCAGCGTTCCAATGTTCTCACCACAGACAACTCTGCCGAGGTTGCCTTTGTCTTTAAGTTTGAACACGGCAAGGGGCAGTTGGTTATCCATGGCCAGAGAGATGGCCGTCATGTCCATAACCCGGAGTTGCTTTGCCAAAACTTCCATGTAAGTGGTGTTCTTGATCAATTTGGCTTTTTGATTTTTGACGGGATCCGCATCGTAAAGTCCGTCAACCTTGGTGGCCTTTAACAGAATTTCAGCATGAATTTCCTGGGCCCGCAAAACTGCGGCGGTGTCCGTTGTAAAATAAGGATTTCCGGTACCGGCACCAAATATAACGACCCGATCCCTCCCTAAATGACGATTGGCGCGGCGCACAATATAAGGCTCGGCAACCTCATGCATCGATATGGCTGTCTGAACACGGGTTTCCAACCCCTGTTTCTCCAACGCATCCTGCAAGGCCAGGCTGTTAATAACAGTGGCCAGCATACCCATGTGATCGGCCGATGTCCGGTCCATCCCGTAGGAACTGGCCGCAATTCCCCGGAATATATTGCCGCCCCCCACTATGATACCGATTTGAACGCCCAGTTCAACGACAGATCGGATTTCTTCAGCCACAAATTTAATCATGTCGGGACTGATACCGAAGCTCTGATCTCCCACCAGGGCTTCACCGCTCAATTTTATAGCCACGCGTTTATAAAGGGGCTTTTTCACATTGATACCCACTGGAGTGCTGAATACAGTTTGAGGTTCTTGTTATACAGCTTATATACAAAAATGAATATTGAAGAATGAAGGAAGTCGCTACGCTCTGTCATTAAAAATAAAAACGATTGAAATCCTTCATTCGACATTCGTCAATCGACAATCGTCATTCCTAAGCCTCTCCGGCCTGGAAACGAACAAAACGTCTGATGGTGATGTTCTCGCCTATTTTAGCAATTAATTCATTTAACACATCTGCAACCGTCAGGTCCGGTTGGCGCACATAGGGCTGGTTGAGTAAACAATTTTCTTTGAAAAATTTGTTCATTTTTCCATCAACGATTTTGGTA
>JAFDDW010000053.1 GCA_019310665.1 Deltaproteobacteria bacterium | reverse complement strand
GTGTTCAGGTGTCATCGCCGCCTCTGGCCTAAAAAGCGGCCAGTCTAATCGTAAAAGAAACTTTGGCCTTGGATAGTTTCATATGACGGGTTAACTAAAAAGTTCAATCTGTTCACTTGCCCTTCAGTTGCCGGATCTTTTCCATCAGCGCTTCTTTGTCTTTTTCTTTAATGTTCAGCGATTTCTGATAAGATTTCAGCGCATTGGGCTTGTCGTCCAGTTTAAGGTAAGCATCGCCGAGGTGCTCCAGCATAATGGGATCGTCGGGGACCAGTTCGATTGCTTTTTTTAAGTATTTTAAGGCGATATCGAATTTTCCCTTTTTATAATATACCCAACCCAGGCTATCGGTTATATACCCGTCATTGGGCTTGTATTTTAAGGCCTCTTTGATCAGGCGCTCGGCTTCATCAAGATTCAGCCCCAGATCAGCATAGGTATATCCAAGATAATTCAAGGCATTGGCATGTTTGGGGTCTAATGATATCACCGTTCGCATGGCTTCCATCGAGGCTTCTTTTTTGTTCCACTTGTCATAGACAACGCCTATGCGAAAATAATACCGCGCATTGTCCGGCTCTATTTCAATGGCCTGCTTGATATACTGAGCGGCATTTTCATAATCTTCGAGTTCTTCATAAAAAGTTCCCAGGTAATATTTAAAGTCAGGATTGTCGGGATCTTTCTCAATGGCGGACTTTAAAAACTTAACGGCGGCATCGTTTTTTTTCTGTTCCTGATAGACAAAGGCCACATGTACAACTGCGTCTTGAAAGAACCTGGATTCCGGGGTTACTTTTTCAAAATGGATAATTGCTTTCTCGTTATTTTTAAGCCCGTAATAGGCCACACCTCCCAGGTGGTTTAAGTCCGGGCTATCCGGTATTGCCTTTAACATACCGTTGATGACAATCAGGGCCTCATCATATTTTTTCTGATCGATATATAGCTGAATGACGACGACAATAACCTCGAATTCATTCTGACTCCTGAGCCCCAGCTTCACGAGCATACTTGCGGCATCTTTTTTCTTTCCCGCCTGGTGATAATAATAGGCAAGTTCCATGGCGGCCCGTATATTGCCGGGGTTATTTTCTATAATATCCTCATAGAGTAGAATGACTTTTTTTGTTTTTCCCTGGGTTTTGTATAAATTAACTAGTTCAAATTGAGGTTCGGAGCGATCAGGCATCAATTCGAGCGCTTTTTTAAACTCTCTCTCCGCGTCTTCAAAATTACCCTGTTTGGCATGAATTCTGCCAAGAAAAAAGTGTCCGGTATACGAACCGGGGTAATTTTCAACCTGTCGGTTAAATATTTCCTTGGCACGTTCGAGGTCACCGGCATCCATGTACAGACTACCCAGCAGAGAATAAACTCTCTCCTGTTTCGGGTCCCAGGATAAAATTTTTTCATAGGCGGCAATGGCGTCTTTTGTTTCTTTGCGGATCTGTTTGATCCCGGCGTAAATGGTGAGGGATTTTACGTCGTTGGGGTCTTTTTGCAGAAGCCCTTCCAGCACTTCCAGAGCTTTATCATTTTCCTTATTTTGAATATAAACCGTGGATAGTTCCCGCTGCAGATAAACGGACTCCGGATCAAGCTCGATCGCCTTGCGCAGCAGGACCACAGTCTGGTCTAAATTGCCCTTTTTGCGTTGAACCTGGGCCGCCGTAAAATAGTAATATTGATTTTCAACGCCCTGATAGGCTGGATGCTCCCGGGGAGCCTGAACCGGCGCTTTATGAGGGGTATACGCCGTACAGCCGGCGGCCATCAATATCGCGAATACAAAAATGACTATTTTATAGTAAAACTTCTTCATTGGATAACTATCCATCTTCGGTATAAGAAGCAAAATCGGGTATTTCCTTTTTAAAAAATTCACTCATCTTTTTAATAATATTTTTTTCCACCTGGCGGACCCGCTCCCGTGAGATTCCATAACGATCGCCGATTTCTTGCAAGGTGACTGGATTGTCGGAAAAAATCCGAAGGTCGAATATCTCGATCTCACGAGGCGTCATCTTTTTTCTGAATTCAGCAATTTTATTGTGAAGTAGAACTTCGATTTCTTTTTTTGACACCTGGTCCTCGATGGACTCAGTTGTTGTACTTAAAAATTCGATTCGCTCGGTATCGGAATCATCCCTTAATGGTGCATCCAGGGAAACATCCCAGCCATCTAAGCGTTGGTCCATATCAACGATTTCTCTCTCGGAAACCCCCAGTCTTTCGGAAAGCAACTTGGGCCTTGGCTCAAAGCCCATATCAATTAATTTCTGTTTTTCCTTTTTTAGTTTAAAGAACAATTTCCGCTGCCCCTGGGTCGTTCCGATTTTAACCAGGCGCCAGTTGTCCATAATAAACTTTAAGATATACGCTTTGATCCAGAAGGAGGAGTAATAAGAAAATTTGACATTTTTATAGGGATCGAATTTCTTAACCGCCTGCATAAGTCCGATATTGCCCTCCTGAATAAGATCCAGAAGATTCTGCATCCATACCCGCTGAAACTCAAGCGCAATTTTTACCACCAGCCTCAGGTTGGATGTAACCAGGCGATAAGCGGCGTCCTTGTCACCATGTTCCATGACGCGAATCCCAAGTTCTCTTTCCTGCTCTCTGGTCAGAAGTTTATAATTGCTTATCTCCGTTAAGTAGCGTTGAAGGGGATCAAACTTGACCAGGGCTTTATCGCTTGAGCGCTCTGCCGGTTTACTTTTTTTCTTTGGCGGTTCAGTCTTTTTTTGTGCAGCCGGCTTTTTGGCGGCTCTTTTTGTTCTTACCGTTTTTCTCTTCATAATTTCAGTCCAATTAATCGACCAATTTCGCTGCGCAACCCGTGGCAGCCTGTATCCAGGATTACCACTTTATATTTTGGAATTACCGCATTCGGCTTTATATTTGAGGTGGACACCGGTTCATGCTTGTGGTATGAGATTTTTCCACGTGCGCCTGTAGCTCAGCTGGATAGAGCAACGGACTTCTAATCCGTAGGCCGCAGGTTCGAATCCTGCCAGGCGTACCAGCCATACCAAGGCTTTAGGGGAATTTCTCTGAAGCCTTTTTTTCTTGGGGTCAACTCTGAGTCAACTGAGAGTCGCACACCCACATCCTTATCCAATTAATATTTTGTCTGTCTCGAACAGTTTTCCTTACCTTACTGAGAGTGTGGTTCAGACCAAAAAGTTACAATAAACCTTTGATGTTAGAACAAAACGGTGAGTTTAGGTGAAACTTAGAAGAATGTCAAGAAAAGTCGGAATCCTGCCTTGTTTCCTAAATCCGTATTGCGGCTCTTTTTGTACCTTTATTCCCATAAAAAGTCAAGGTTCGCTTATTATCAAAGATTTTAATTTTTTTACCATACAAGGCGGACCTTAAATATTCAATCTTCAATCGACAATATTCAATCAGTAACAGGGTATCTTAAAAATGTCATATAATTTCATTTGGTTGTAGAAATTCCGAGAGTTTAAGCGGAGTAGAATTGGAAGATATTTTGATTAATTGGAAAGGCTAGTTGATGACCGTCTGGTAGTATTTGACCCCGACTATAAATTGCCCGGCCTGTTCAGGAGGGCGCTGGCTGCACCACCGTACTTCTGCCAGGTATCCATCATAGAATTCGGCACCAACGGAATCCGGCAAAAAATTTTCCATCATAATGTAAATATCCGATCCGGGTTCAATCGCATTGCCGCCTTCAAAACACATGCCGCCTTTGCAATAGTTACACAAACGCGCCTGGTTGAATTCGTCTGAATCCTGAAAGGCATAAACAATCGGGGTATCAAGCTCGTAACGTTCAGATTCCCTTTTTTCATTATAACGCGTCATCCATTGCCCCTTTTAGCGGGATGCAGTAGAAGAGTTTCCCATTTTCTCTTCGCGCTCCTGCACAAAAATGCAACGATAGGAAGTAAACCGTTCAGATATTGGCCGAACTATTCTCTGGCAAATCAATCCGGGCCGGATCTTAATAGGGTATTATCATCCATGACGCACGATCTGTCAAATAAAAAGGCTGAGAGTATTTAAGTATATTTATATAATACCGATGTAATTCTGTAGGCGTTCACGGGTTCAAAGCCCGCCCTGGCCTCCGGCTCGTAGCCTACGCCTCGGAGAGTGCGACGTGGTGTGGTTATGAAAATGAAAATATTAGCGATAGCGAAGACTGTTTTTTGTTGGGTTAAAATCGATAGAATACCTTAACTTTAGGCATTTTAGTGCAATTTAGGCATTTTAGGCATTTCTTCAAATACCTTGCTTTTTTCTTCTAATTAAATCGATAGTCCGCCTACGGCGGATTAGGCATTTCTTGGGATAAAAGGAGACATCTGATATGGGCGGCAACAATCTTATTTTCTTAGAAAATCTGGAATGGTTTGACGAAACCGGTCAGGAACTGGTGCACCGACTACCGGAAGAAGGATCCGGAGAAATAAAATATGGTGCCCAGCTGACATTGCGAGAAAGTCAGGCCGGTGTATTTTACTATAAAGGTAAAGCCGTCGGTGCTTTTGGTCCGGGTCGGCACACATTGAAAACAGCCAATATTCCCCTACTGACGAAAATTGCCAGTATACCCTGGGGGATGAAAAGTCCGCTCAGAGCAGAAGTATACTTTGTAAATTTAAAGGTTTTCATCAATCTGAAATGGGGCACCCGGGATCCGGTGGCCTTCAAAGATTCCGAATTGGGCCTTATTCGTCTGCGGGCCTTTGGGGTGTTCAATCTTCAGGTGGTTCAGCCGGTGCTGTTTATCAACCGCCTGGTTGGAACCCAGGGGATATATACAACGGCAGAAGTTGAGGAATATTTAAACCGTGTGATCATATCCAGGTTCAACGACTATATGGGAGAAACCATAGATTCAATCTTAAACCTCCCGTCTAAGTATGACGAACTCTCGCAAGGTCTCTCCGAAAGGCTGCATGAGGATTTCAGGCATTTTGGTATCAACCTGACCCACCTTTACATCAGTTCTATCACGCCGCCACCCGAAGTCCAGGAAGCCATCGATGACCGCAGCCGTATGGGTGTCTTCGATGACATGAACAAGCTCATGCAAATGAAAGCCGCCATGGCCATGGAAAAGGCATCCGAAGCCGATGGGGCATCCGGCATGGGAATGGGTACCGGGATGGGCCTGATGATGCCGGCCATGTTTGCCCAGTATTTTGCCGGTGGGTTACCGCAGTCCGGGAAAAAGGAAGCGCAACAGGAATTCTCCTGTCCGGAATGCCACCATCCGATACCGGTTGATGCTAAATTTTGTCATCAATGCGGGCATCAGCAGGTCGTTTTCAATCAATGCACCGGATGCCATAAAAATCTGACCCCGGGGGCCAAATTTTGCTCTCGATGCGGAAAATCTGTCGAAGACAAGCTTCAAACCAAATCCTGTCCAACCTGTGGCAATGACAATCTGGCTGATTCGATGTATTGTAATGAATGCGGGGAAAAGCTGTAACACGCGGAGGTCGTTATCAATTTTCTCATAGAACATCAGTGCCCCCAGTGTGGAGCGCCTGCAACTATAGAGGAGACAGACCGCCTGTTTGCCTGCCGGTATTGCCGGGTTAAATCGTATTTAATGGCTGACGACTTCTTCCGCTATGTACTGCCCCATAAAGCCGAGGACCATCACGATGTTGTATTTTTCCCTTACTGGCGATTCAAAGGAATGCTTTTTTTCTGCGGGCCGTCGGGTATATCGAACCGATTTGTCGACGTCAGTCATCAGGCAGTCGTAACGCCCTATTTCCCGATCTCGGTAGGCGTTCGCAGTCAGGCCATGAAACTGCGTTTCCCGTCGACGGATATGGCTGGCCGGTTTCTCAAACCCCGGCTGCCGTTTAAAGAAGTTGCCGCCAATTTTGAAAAACGGTTCGGCAAATCTTTACCCAAACCCATACTGCACCAGGCCCATATCGGAGAATCTCTCAGCCTGATTTATTCGCCGTTTTACCTGAAAGACAAACTATATGATGCCATCCTCAATAAACCGGTATCCGCAACACCCTCGGAGGTATTTAACATCGATGATTTTGACGCCGAGAGCCCGCACTGGCATATTCACTTTGTGTCAACCCTGTGTCCTAATTGCGGCTGGGATTTAGAAGGCCAACGTGATACCCTCGTATTGATTTGCAAAAACTGCGATTCTTCCTGGTATCCGGTGGGCAAAAAACTGAAGCCGTTGAAATATGCTCAAATCCCGGGCCATGGTGACAATACCATCTACTTGCCCTTCTGGCGCATCAGGGCCGATATTTCAGGCATCGATCTTAAATCCTATGCCGATCTGATTCGGATTGCCAATCTTCCCAAAACAGTTCAAAAGGGCTGGACCGATGTCCCCTTTCGGTTCTGGATCCCGGCTTTTAAATTGCGTCCCAAGATTTTCCTGCGTCTGGCAAGCCACATAACGGTATCCCAGCCCCGTAAAGAGCTGATACCGGAATTGCCCGCCGGTCGTATCCATCCCAGCACACTGCCGGTCAAAGAGGCCATTGAAAGTATGGCAATTACCTTAGCCCAATTTATGAAACCGCGCAAAACACTGATGGAACGGTTCAACAACATTCATATTGATGCCAAAAGTTTCACCCTCGTCTTTATACCATTTAATGAAGAACACCATGAGTTTATTCAACACGATTTTCAAATCGCGATTAATAAAAACGTCATGGCCCTTTCAAAAAATTTGTAAACAGCGAACCGCAGAATATCGAATGTCGAACCGCAGAATGTCGAAGTGTGGTTTCGCTTTGCTCAGTCCTTTTAACAAAATGGACAGAATACATTCTTCGACATTCGACATCATTATTCGATATTCGCTTTTTTATAAACCCCGCAAGACAGGATCTCTTTTTAGATTAGACTGACCGTTTTTTTTGGCCAGCGGCGGCGCTGATCCGCCGGCGGAACACCTAAATCCTCGGTCATTGGGATTTGCCCTGCGACTCATTCGAGCTTGAGGCTCTCGACAGGCTGGCTCAGGGTAGTGAGTTTGTCGAACCGTTTGATATTTGTGTCTTGTGATTTGGGATTTAAAAATATTGGTGCTTGGAATTTTCATGATTTTCATAAGCAACTAACATTCTTAAATTCAGTCCATTCCCCCTGTTTAAAGGAGGAAGCCCTGGGTGCTGCTTTGGCCGGACTTGATTTAAACTTTTAGATTCGCTATTAGAACCCTAACCCGGACAAGCCGGAAAGTGCCTAAAGTGAGCTAAAATGCCTAAAATTGTGGCGTCGCTTCGCTCCGTCTTTATTATAAACGCCTGGTATTTTCAGCATGAAAAACCAGAAATTAGTAAGTGAATATAATTGCATACCTTGCTTTTTTCTTTTAATAAAATCGATAGAACACCTTAATTTTAGGCACTTTAGTGCAATTTAGGCATTTTAGGCATTGCTTGGGATAACTTGATTTTTGCACAAAAAGTTCTTGCCACAAAATACACAAAAATAATTAATAAGGTACTAAACTGATCGGTTCTAGGTAAATTAGCAAAAAACGGAATAAAGCGATGCGCGTAAACTATGGATATCTTTTGGCCGGTGCCAAAGCGGCCCGCGGGATGGCGGTAATAATCGATGTATTCCGAGCATTTACCTGCACACCGTTAATGTTTGCGCTGGGTTTAAAAAAATCAATCCTGGTTTCCCACCCCCATGAAGCGCTCGCCCTGAAAAACCGCGATAAGGACCTTATTTTAGTTGGAGAAGTCGGCGGTCTTCCCATTGAAGGTTTTGACCTTGGAAATTCGCCCAGCGAAATTTTACAGCGGGGAGCATCCTACTTTAAAGGCAAAACAGCGGTTCAAAGAACTTCGGCCGGCGTTCAAGGTGCTTTAGCTGCCCTTGATGTTGCCGATGAGGTTATGGTGGCCAGTTATAACATCGCCCGGGCAACGTCGCAGTACATCCTTGCAAAGCAGCCGGTTCAGGTAAGCCTGGTGGCCATGGGCTGGGATTTGAAGAAAAGAGCGCCGGAGGACGATTGGTGCGCACGCTACCTGGCGCACCTGTTGGGTGCCGGTGATTACAATCACCTCCAGGCATTGCGTGAAATTATATTCAGCAAAACGGCGCAACGGTTTCTAAGCCCGGAGGAGCCGAAATTTCCGCCTGAAGACCCCATACTATGCTTGCAGCGTGATGTCTATGGCTTCGCCCTGAAGGTCAGGCGGGAAAAAACCGCAGTCGTTGTCGACAAAGCAGAAATATCATGATTTTCGAGGGTCACCGTTGCGAATTAAGATCGAGCGTATTAGTTTAACAATATAGTCCTTAACCTGGATAAACCGGAAAATGCCTAAGATGAGCTTAAGTGCCTGGGAAAAGAAATGCCTAAAATGCCTAAATTGCCTAAAATGCCTAAAGTAAATGTATTCTATCTATTTTATGAAAATAGAAACTCACGCTAAGTTGTCATCTCATTGTTCTGATTTCCGGCCTCCAATACTGCCAGCGTCAACGACTTATACAAAAAACGGGAACCGGTATACATGCGATTAAATAACTTTTGGAGCTATCGTCGAATTCTATTTTCAAAGGGCTTTGCATCGGCG
>JAFDDW010000706.1 GCA_019310665.1 Deltaproteobacteria bacterium | reverse complement strand
CCTTGCGCCATGCGCCTATTTCTGAATCCTTCCGCCTTCCGAATTCAAACGCGCTCTGCCATTTGCGCCCTGCCCTATGCGCTATGCCCTTTGCTTTACGCATCCCCTGATGCCATTATCGACAGCGCATTGACGACACTGGCCGCCACATTTGAACCGCCTTTGCGGCCCACGTTGGAAATATAGGGATAATCAAGTTCCATCAAGGCCGCTTTGGATTCGGCCGCATTCACAAAGCCCACCGGCAATCCGATAATCAGGGCCGGCCGTGCCTTTTGCGCTTTGACCAGTTCGATAAGACGCAGCAGCGCCGTAGGCGCATTGCCGATGACATATATACCACCTTGCATGTCCTCAACTGCCATATCAACCGCGATTTTGGCCCGTGTAACCCCGGTTGCTTTTGCGTTGCTGTGAACCTGTGGGTCATTCATGTAGCATCTGACCCTGCCTCCGAATTGCTCTATTTCCCGCTTTCGAATGCCGACCCGAGCCATATTGGTATCGGTAATGATATTTTTACCGCTTCGAATGGCATCGAGTCCCGATTTTATGGCATCCGGATGAAAACGAACCATGTCCTTATATCCAAAATCAGCCGACGTATGGATCATCCTTCTGACGATGATCCACTGTTCATTCCTTAAATTGTGAGCCCCGATTTCCCGTTCAATGATCTGAAAGCTCAAATTTTCAATTTCATCAGGTTTCATATCCGCTTTTCCTTTTGGCGCTGATAGGTCAGGCAATTTTCGACGAAGTGTTTGGCTGCCTCCGGCTGACTGCCGAAATGCAGATGATTGTAGCTCCCCAGGGTGCGATTAACCAGATAACCATCCGGCGGTTTATCAAGGCCCAGCCGGTCTGAGATGCGATAGGCACTTTTGACCTCCTGGGCTCTTTTGTTAAGTTCTGAGTAGTGAAATTCATGGCCCCTGATCGTCAGTCCCTGATTTCCGATAATGGTATCCCGGGTCAGTGTAATTTCCCGGTAACCGAGCGCTTTCAGCCGGGGAAACATTGCGGTTGTAAACGGGAAACAACCCGCCATGGGATAGCGGTTGCCGTTTTGATCAAGTAATGCTTCGCACAAATACATAAATCCGCCGCACTCTCCGTAAATCGGCATACCATCGTCACTTTTTTCCTTGATCCGGTCGCGAAGTTTACTGTTTTTGGCCAGTTTATCCCCAAAAAGTTCCGGATATCCCCCCCCGATATAAATCCCGTCTATATTCGGCGGCAGATCGTCACCGGAAATCGGTGAAAAAAAGGCAAGCTCTGCGCCCTGCCCTTCCAGCAATTCAAGATTATCCTGATAGTAGAAGCAAAAGGCGTTGTCCCTGGCCACTGCGATCCGCACGGTTTTTTTGTTTACGACACTCGAAAGCGGTCCAATGTAATCGGAAATGTTAATTTCCGGTAAATTCTTCAATAGAATATCCAGATCAATACGTTCTTCAATCACATTTGCCAAAAGATCGATGGTTTCATCTCCAGGACAATGATCTTCCCGGGTTACCAGACCCAAATGTCTTTCCGGAATTGCGATCTTTTCGTCAATAACGAGGCCGCCCAAACACGGTATTTCGATAGTCTCCCCAACCGCATCGATCAAATACGATAGATGCCGGTTGCTGCCCAGATTGTTAAAAATCACTCCTGCGAAAGACAGTCCCGGATCAAAGCGCTCAAACCCCAATATAACTGCCGCTGCGCTACGCGCCATGCTTTTGGCATCTACCACGAGCACGACCGGAAGTCCCAGCCATTTTGCCATTTGAGCGGTTGATCCAGCCTCGCTCTTGCCGTCATAACCGTCATAAAGGCCCATGACGCCTTCAATGATGGCAATGTCACCTTTTTTTGCGTTTCTTTCAAAGCTCTCCAGGTTATAATCTTTTGACAACATCCAACCGTCCAGATTGCGGCTTATCATCCCGGTGATGCGGCTGTGATGACCCGGGTCAATGAAATCAGGTCCCACCTTAAACGGCGCAACCCTGTGTCCTCGCCTGGTCAGGGCCAACCCTGTGTCCTCGCCTGGTCAGGGCCGCCATCAACCCTATTGCTATCGTGGTTTTACCGCATCCGCTTTTTGTACCGGCGATTACGACTCCTTTGATAACTACCTCCCGTTGATTAGTATCTTAATTGTTATTTTTTTGCATTATGTGGCAAGATCTTTTTATGTAAAAATCAAGTTACCCCAAGAAAGTGCATTTTAGGCATTCTGGTTTTAGGCATTTCTTTTCTCAGGCATTTTAGGCACTTTCCGGTTTATCCGGATTAGGGGCTTTTTGCTCGATTTAAAATTGCTAAAGCCGTTTCGTTATAGTCTTTCGGATATAAAATCTTGCCAATATGATAAATTCCGTCCAGCAGCCTCATCGTTGGGCGCGAGACGATCTGCTCGTCAATAGTGTAGATCTGCCGGTCGGCCACCGCCTTGATGGTTTTAAAACCCGGTTCATTCGTGATGAGCTTGACTGTGGGCTTGTTC
>JAFDDW010000052.1 GCA_019310665.1 Deltaproteobacteria bacterium | reverse complement strand
CAAGTTTGCCCTTCCTTTAGCTATAGCTGGGTGGGTTTTCGCGTTTTATCATTACCTTTTATACTCCGGAATCATTCCGGAAAGCATACAACCTTGCAGCCAGGGTGTATCATGCTCGGAGACCTACCTGGACTTGTTCGGTTTTTTGACATTTCCGATGCTTTCACTGATATCATTTTCGACTATTATAGTATTACTATTTTTATTAAAGAGGAGACTTTTTAAATGAAAAAACGATTTATCGTATTATGTTCAATTGTTTTTCTTATTCTTTTGTTTGTACTTGGCGCTAATATATACAAAAGCAAGCAAGCCAAGAAATATGGATTTATGGCCCAGGAAAACGCTTCAACATTTGTAAGAGAATATTCACAAACCCTTGGCAGTGATGATGCCAAAGTCTATCTTGTAAAATTTTCAGACCCAGCTTGTGAAACCTGCAGTGCGTTTCACCCATTCGTTAAAAAATTGATGGCGGTTAACCAGGGCAAAATCAAACTGGTCATCAGATATGCCCCTTTTCATGATGGTGCAGATTATTTTGTTAAAATTCTTGAAGCAGCAAAAAGACAGGGGAAATATTGGGAAACTTTGGATATTATGTATAAAACCCAACGCTACTGGGCAAGTCATCACAATCCACAGCCTCAACGAATATGGAGGTTTCTGCCGAGAGCGGGGCTCGACTTAGAAAAAATTAGAAGTGATATGAACGACCCTGAAATTTCGAAGATTATCCAACAAGATCTTGCAGATGCCAAAACCCTTAATGTCAGGAAAACACCCGGTTTTTTTGTAAATGGGAAACCTCTTCCCAGCTTTGGTTACAAACAATTAAAGGAATTAGTAGAATCTGAAATAAACAAATATTATTAATTTTGGAGCTGGAATTAGCATTTCTAATCGTGTTTGGACCAGCTTATGCTCGGTTTGTAAAACCGGAAGGTGCGATCAAATACCGCAAAAAGTAAAGTAGTTTGAAATTTTAATAGAGGCGTAATTTAATAATAGAGCAACAATCGGCAGCTTGACTAAGTATAGATCGTTTACCGCCCAGGAGAGTGTATTATGGAAAAGGCAGACCAGGGAAGCTGGAAAGTTTTAATCACGTTTGTCTGGATCTCATCGATTTCCACAGGTATTATCCTGTTTTCAACCCTGACCGATGGGTCGAAAAATACGGAAGCGGCATCGCCGACGGTCGTGAGTCAGGATTCTGATCGGCAGGGGGCTGTCACTTTCAAAAACCACGACCCGGCATCTTTGAACCCTCTTCAAGATGCAGCCGCGGGACGAACGCTCAGCCAATATTACGCCCGCCGACAATTCCTTGGAGCACCGCCCGAGATTCCTCATCCAGACAAAGTGCACGGAAAGGAACTTGAGTGTAACATGTGCCATGCTGACGGCGGTTGGACAGACATATTAAAAAGAATGACGCCTGTCACCCCCCATCCTGAACAGGCCGCTTGCATGCAGTGCCACCTATGGCCTGTGACAGACGCCCTCTTCAGGGCCGTTGACTGGCAGAGTCTGCCTCCTCCCCGTTTAGGGCGATCCAATCTGCCCGGAGCGCCTCCTCCCATCCCGCATGACCTGCAGATGAGAGAAAACTGTAATGCCTGTCATGTGGGGCCAGGTACGGTAGCGGCCATTCGTATGAAACACCAGTGGCGGGGGTATTGCTGGCAATGTCATCTGCCGGACCGCCCTGTGGAACCCTTTCGGCGTTAAATCCCATCCAAATGAGCGTTCAAGCGTGAACCCCAAAAATATCCTCAGCCATTTATTAGAGCGTTTGTCAGAATAACGTTCCAGGCGCTTTGTAATGGCTTCAATCTCACTTTCAAGATGTGCAATGGTCTGCATCATTATTTTGAGTTGAAAACGGTGATGGGCCTCAAAAAAACCTTGAATGGCCCGGAACAGTTCGGCAACTTTTCGCTTAAGGCTTCCCTCGGCACATTGTTCAACGTGTTCAATTTTCAATTCGGTATCGGTATCAATTAACTTGCCGATCCGATTGCGCCCGGTCTTGCCAAACGGATCAGAGACGACTGAACCGATTTTTATATGGGCCGTCGCGAACAATTTATGAACGCGTCTTTTGTAATCAGCCGGGCATGAAAATTTATGACAACCGGTATAATGACTATCGACGCCATTAAAAAATTTTTATTGACCGAAATTGTCACATAGTGGTAGATTGCAGGTGTCTGTCCGATTTCCGGACATAGTTTCAAGTCTAACAAATTACAAACCCACTAATATTCCAAGGGCCATTTTTTCTCTGACATCCAGGTTAAATGTTTTGATCAGCGGTATTATCTTCACAACTCTGATCATTATATCAGGCTGCGGCCGAGACAGCGACGCCGTGGTGGTGGACTTTAACAAAACCATCGCTGTGGAACGTCCGGCAAGCGAACTGCCGCAAAAGGCGTCACTGAACGTGGCGGTGGCGGCGATGATCTCTCCCAAGGAAACCTCGGTCTACTACAAGCAGTTGCTGGACCATATCGGCAATCAACTGGGCCGGGAGATTCGGCTTGTTCAGCGCAAAACCTATGGCGAGATCAACGAGTTGCTGGGCAAAGGGCAAATTGACCTGGCCTTTATATGTTCCGGGCCTTACGTCGTCGGTAAAGAAAAGCATGATTTCGAGTTGCTGGCCACCCCGCAGGTTGGGGGCAGCCATTTTTATCAGTCCTATCTGATTGTCAATAGTGCCAGTCAATTCCAACGGATAGAGGATCTCAAGGGGCGGGTGTTTGCTTTCACTGACCCGGACTCCAATACCGGCAGGCTGGTCCCCACTTACTGGCTGAGCCAAATCGGGGAACGCCCGGAGTCTTTTTTCAGAAAGACGATTTATACTTACAGCCATGACAACTCGATTCTGGCCGTGAACCGGGCGCTGGTGGACGGGGCGGCCGTGGACGGGCTTATCTGGGAATACTACCATAGTAAAAATCCGGTTTTTACCTCCGGAACCCGGGTTATCAGAAAATCAGAGCCTTATGGCATACCACCCATCGTCGCATCAAGATCCCTGACTCCGGAACTCAAAAAACGGCTGCGTCAGATACTGCTTGCAATGCATCGTGATCCGGGGGGGCAAAAAATTCTTCAGGAGTTGATGATAGAGCGCTTTCTTGAGCCCCACGATGAGTGGTACGACAGCATACGGAAGATGAAGTTGGTGGAGAATAAAACCCTTGGGTCTGCAAAGCCTTAAAAGTAAGCTGCTGGTTGCAGTCTCTGCCCTGGTGATTGGCAGCGGATTGCTGATCTCTTTGGTGGTTAGCCAGGGCTACAGCAGCAGCCTCTTTAAATCGATGATCGCTCAGGCGGAAAATCTGGCCCATGCGGTTGCCCTGGAAGCTGCCGACAAGATTCTCATCAATGATCTGGTTTCCCTGCAAAAATCACTGGATCACCACCTTCACAGTAATCCTTCCATTGCTTATCTTTTTATTTACAGAGACGGCCGGGTTTTGTCCCATACTTTTGATAACGGTATACCGGCTGAATTAATTGATGCCAATCATCTGAATTCCGCTGAGCAGACCCGATTTCAGGAAATTGTTTCAACCGCTGGTGAAAAATTTTTGGATATTGCCTGGCCGATTTTCTCTGGAAAAGCCGGGGTCTTACGGCTAGGTCTCTCTGAAAAGCCTTACAAACGACAGGTCACCCGGCTATGGCTCCAGATGAGTGGGCTGACAATCGGAATTTTGCTGGTTGCGCTGGCCGCCAGTCTACTTTTCATTAAAAAGATCACCCGGCCGTTGTCGGCTTTGGCTGAAACTGCCGAAAAAATTAATGAAGGCCGGCTGGATATGAAGGCAGGGGTATCTTCTCAGGACGAGGTCGGAAAACTGGCCCAATCATTCGATCGTATGCTGGCCCGGATCAAGGACTATACCCAGCGGCTGGAAGAAAAAAATCAGGAGCTGGATCGTGCGCATTGTCAAACCCGCACCTCATTTGTCATTTCCCAGGAAATCAATGCATTGTCCAACCTGAAGGATGTTTGCACCTATCTTATAGATAAACTGCAGGCCATTGTTACCTGCAAAAACATGATGGTTCTTGTTTTCGATCAGCACCACGACAGCCTTTTCATTTATTCGGATCGCGAAACCATTACCCTGCATGAAGACCCGGCGAAAATTGCCTTCGCCCGACTGTCTGAGCTTAATGGAATGACATTTATCCAAAGGGGTCAAACTGAATCCGATTTCGTTCCGGGAGAGTTTTCGTCATATGAAAAACTGGTAACATTTCCCATGCGGCATGAAGGCCTGCTGGTAGGTGCCATGCTGATTGCCTGTCCCGGGGACTGTAATTGCGTGACCAAGGAATTGGATGTCATCGATATGATTTTAAGCCAGTCATCCAGTGCCATCAGGCGGGCGGCAGCGCATGAGGAAGAAATCCGGGAGCTGAGAACTCGTATTGAACATTCATCCGGGTTCAGCGGGCTGATTGGCAAAGATCCTCAAATGCAGGTAATCTATAAGCTGATTGAAGATGTTGCCCCTACGGATGCGACGGTCTTGATCCAGGGGGAGAGCGGTACCGGAAAAGAGCTGGTGGCGCGCGCCATACATAAACAAAGTCTTCGCAGGGATAAGCCTTTTGTGGTGATCAATTGCTCGGCCTATCCAGCGACACTTCTTGAAAGTGAACTTTTCGGCCACGAAAAAGGCGCCTTTACCGGCGCGATTCGTCAAAAGGCGGGAAGATTTGAGCAGGCCGATGGTGGGACCGTTTTTCTGGACGAAATCGGTGAAATATCTTCAACGGCTCAGATTAAATTGCTTCGCATTTTACAAAGCCAAAAATTTGAGCGCATTGGCGGTGAGCAGACGCTGTCAGTCAACGTGCGGATCCTGGCAGCCACGAATAAAGACTTATTACAGGAGGTGAAAGATGGCAATTTTCGTGAGGATCTTTTCTACCGTCTCAATGTCATTCCAATTCAATTGCCGCCTCTGAGAAACCGTCGCAATGATATACCCCTGCTGGCCCGATATTTTTTGCGGCATTTTGCAGCTGAACAGGAAAAACATGTCGGCCGATTCGGTTCCGAAGCCATGCGGCGGCTGCTCAACTATTCCTGGCCCGGTAATGTCCGGGAGCTCGAAAACAGCATCGAGCATGCGGCCGTGCTGACCAAGGGGAAAGTTATCGAGATTTCAGACCTGCCCACGCTTATCAGGCAGACTGAAATCCAAGCGCCGGCAGGATCGACTTTGACCATGGTGGAAAACGAGCGAAAACTTCTGGTAGAAGTTTTGGATGAGTGCAGCTGGAACAAAAAAGCAGCCGCTCATCGTCTGGGTATCAGTCGCAGCACGCTTTATGATAAACTCAAAAAATATCAGATTGCGAAGCCAACCCTCCATTAGAGCGTTTGTCAGAATAACGTTCCGATATCAGTGGTTCAACCCGGCTTGCTTGGATTATCAATAACGTCTATGGCTTGAACCAAACGCTCTAATAGTTAAAATTGTTCAAGCCATGACAGCTCAATTTTTATTGCCGGAGGCGTTGTGATTGTATTTCACATTGATAAAAATACCACATTGTGTCATTTTTTTCTTGACTCTTTCAAATTGGGATGTTAGCTGTAGGAGCCATTTGTATCTCCACATTTAGTTTTATACCTCCTAAATTAGGGTGGTTCATCTTGAAACTCCTCCAAAGGTTTATGATGAGCCGCCCTTTTTTAGGTGGTGAGATGGTTATCGGAGCTCGATCGACCATCGGCGGAAATGTCTGGATCACTGAAAATGTCCACCCGGAATGAAAGTTAACTCATCCAGATGTGTATTGACCCAAAATTGTGTCCGGAACCTGTACACGCCAAACTATTTGATATTACAATAAGTTCAATATTTATCCAATTTTTATGTGTGCAATTCATACAGTTTAAAATTTTTTGTTCCTGAGTTACATTCTTCCGGCCCGGGCCATGCCGGCCCAAATTTATTTATCGGATTTTAGATTAATTCGGATTTCTGTAATTAATTCAAATATCTGGAAATCTGTCCCTCTGGTATCCCCTCCTTTCACATTAATTTTTAGCATCCCCTCGTTTCTCTTGGCATGATCATTGCTACATTGTGACACTATTGGTCGATTATACCCCTCAATTTCCAGAGAGACCCCTTCGAGGAGACCGGTTTTTCATGCAAAAGTGTATTTTGGTAGTTAACACTGACAAAAAACAATGCCGCGAGCTTTGCGAATTGCTTGAAAAAGAACGTTATTGTGCTTCAGCGCTGCATTCGATTCAAAATCTGGAAACCCAGTTCGAGGGAAATAAATTTCAGGCGGTCATTATTGACATAGATACGATACCGATTGACAACCGCACGGTACGAAAACTCACTATTAAATTTCCAGAGGTTTACTTTTTTTGTTTGTCCGAGAAACCCTTTCACCCCGAATTAAAAGATGCCATTTGCTACCATATTTACGCCTGCCTCAACAAACCGGTGGATGAGGACGAACTCTTTTATTTTTTAAGGAGTATTTATGAAAATGAAACCGACACCCAAAATCATTAAGCCGCGTGACCTGGAAAGCGTATATCGCATCCTGGTCATAGTAGCGGTTTCTGTTTTTGTTTTTGTCGGCACTGCATTTGGACTTGAAGAAAAGGTGCCGCTCAAAATGGAACTGCCGCCGCCTGATGTCCCCCAGCCGCAACTGTTCTGCGGATACTGCCACGTGTTGACCTACCCGGAAGTGGTTCAAAAAGGATACGAGCTTTGGAAAAAGGGTAAACACAATAAGTTCGGCTGCGTGGAATGCCATTACCCGCCGAAGGGAGCGGAGGCCAAGCCTTCGGCAACCCCGTCCGGCAAAGAAGTTAAGCCCGCTCATATCCCCCAAAAGCCCCCTGGGCGTTTTTCCTACCTGCCGCTGGGGGGTGATACCATTCAGACACGGCCGAAAATATCCGATGCCAGCTGTATGACCGCTGCCTGTCACGGTAAGCCGGATGATCAATTCAAGACCAAGAAAATCGAGTTCACCGAAAAGGTCCTTTTTGTCCACCAACCCCATCTGGATAAAAAGAAACAGATCGAAGGTCAGATGGTCACTTGCACATCTTGCCACCAGCACGAAACCGATCAAAAGAAATTTGAAGTCACCCAAGCCACCTGTCATCTTTGCCATTTTAAAAACGTCAAGTTCAACCAGGACCGCGGCCGTTGTGAACTGTGTCACAAGCTGCCGGAAAAGCCGATCCAAACCTCGGGTGAAAAACCCATTACCCATCAGATATTAAAAGATGCCAAGGTTTCCTGCGGCAGCTGCCACTATGATGTCATTCAGGCCTCCGGCCGGACCAAATATGAGGCCTATTTTGAAAAAGGCGTGCTCAAAACAGCTCTGGTTCTGGGTGCCGGCGACATCAAGAACGAAAGCTGCTTCGCCTGCCACGACCAGGCCAAAGCCCTTAAAGAGGCGGGCAACAAGAAACTGATGCATGAAAAGCATGTCACCGTAAAAAACGCTCGCTGCTTCGACTGTCATCAGGTC
Organism: Deltaproteobacteria bacterium; assembly: GCA_019310665.1. Lineage (GTDB taxonomy): Bacteria > Desulfobacterota > Desulfobacteria > Desulfobacterales > JAFDCJ01 > JAFDCJ01. Next base: position 1,114 of record JAFDDW010000052.1, on the reverse strand, counting down.
ATCATGCACAAAAAATCGGATCCCAATCAACCCCTGGTGGCCGAGGCTGATGATAAAAAAACCCGGGCTCAGAAACCCATGAGCGAACGGTTCGTAACGGACAGCTGCCTGGCCTGTCACCCCAAGCCGCACGAGCTTCAGCGCCGGCTGGCCGAAGGTCTGAAGCGCAAGGATGTCCCGGCCACCCCCGGTTTTCATTACAAAGCCCGGGCCACCTGCATGGCCTGCCACCTGGAACAACAATATACAGAAAAAGGAACACCGGTATTGAAGGCTTCGTCCAAAACCTGTGCGGGTTGTCACCCGGGACGTCAGAATATGCTCAAAGACTGGCAGACCGAACTTAAAGAGGAAGTTAAATACACCAGGGAGGTGGAAAAAGAAGCCCTGGATGCGTTGTCCAACGCCAAACTGCCCAAACCCAAGCAGGCGGAAGCCGGCAAGATGCTGATCGAGGGCCAGCAAAACCTTAAAATGGTTCAGTTCGGAAACGGGGTCCATAATAAAAAATACTCAATATTTTTGCTGGATGCGGCCATTACCCGTTTTGAAGACGTGATCGATTTTATCGAAGACAACCAAAACCAATAACCAAATTAACAAAGGAGGGTAACATGAGTCAAAAAGGGACCTTAACCAGGCGCCAGGTGCTCAAGGGTGCGGGCGCAATTGCTCTGACCGGAGCCGCCAGCGCGGTGCCCATAAGCAAGGCATCCGCCGCTCGAGGTAAAGCACCGCGCTGGGGCTTTATTGTCGACCTGAGACGGTGCACCGGCTGTCGTTCGTGTACAGTGGCCTGCAAAGCTGAATTCAATGTACCTTTAGGGGCTTTCCGGGCGGCTGTCTATGATGAGGTGGTCGGCACTTACCCCAATGCCGAAAAGCTTTTTATGCCCCGGCTGTGCAACCACTGTGAAGGCAACCAGGAAGACAAGGTGCCGCCCTGTGTCAAAATCTGTCCTGAGTATCCCAAAGATCGTCGGGAATATATCGGCACCGACGGCAAAAAAATCCGCTATCGCGGGGGTGCGACCTACAAACGCCCGGATGGCATGATTTTGTATGATAACGACCTGTGCATCGGTTGCGGTAAATGCATCGACGGCTGTCCGTA
>JAFDDW010000705.1 GCA_019310665.1 Deltaproteobacteria bacterium | reverse complement strand
CCGCCCTCGCTTCTGGTTTTCAGGTTACTATTCAACTATTTTTTTAACAAATCAACTATTCAACTAATATCGCCATGCCCGACATGCTCGTAAAATTATATGACCTCGATGATGACTGGCATTTCATGGCCGGCCAGAAAAACCAGGGAATCATTATTCGCAAACCCATCGGGCCTGAAAAACACCTGATCATCGAATGGGTATCGGAAACCTTCGGCCCCGCCTGGGCCGCTGAAACCGGTGCAGCCCTTGGCAACCGACCCTGGACCTGTTTTGCGGCCGTTAAATAAGAGGCCTATCGGTGTGGATCCCTCACATCGGGGAGGCGGAACCGGCCGGGCACTGCTGCTCGCCTGCCTGCTGGATATGAAGCTGAAGGGATACGGGTATGCAGTGGTTGGATCGGTTAAAGATATCAACTTTTTTAAAAAAACCGTCGGTGCGGCGGAGATTCCGGATTCGACGCCGGGTTTTTATCGCAACAGGGTAAAAGGGCCAAAATCCGACGGTTGATCAACTATTCCTGCGGTATCTGCTTTTCAAGCGCCATCAGACGTTTTTTCAAATCTTCCAGTTCTTTCGTCGAGCGCTGCTCATGCTGCCGGCTTTCAATGGCCGCGCAAATTGCCTTAATATTTGTATTAATGGCACTGATCAGCAAGCTGTCTTTGGAGCTGTAAATCCGGGCCAGCATCTCAACGGCTGCACCAAAACCGGGACCTTCAGCATCTTGCTGCCAATCACCAGCCGACCTGCTTTCCGGAACACCTTGAGAACCATAGGGTGATTCCGGGCTTGCGACCTGACCGACCGATTGCGTATCTTCGGTCGTATAATCCACACGTATTTTAGGGCCCTGTCCAAAACTGAACCAATCCATGGAGCAGCCCGTCAACTCCGCCACCTTATAAATCCATCCCGTGGGAACATCCTCCCGTTTGCGGGCAGCACCAATATTTTGCCGAAATATGCCTAAATATTTTGCCAGCTGCCCATCGGATTTAACATTCAGTGCTTCTTTCAAGCGGTTGATGATTTCTTCTGTATTTGATGATAACATGCTTAATTTACTCTTAATTTAAATTAAAAACCTCTTACTTTGTCCTGGTTCGAATCCTGTCTGCAGTTTGATGTTATCCTGTATTGCAAATTATTTTTGCTTTTTATGCAAATTTTTATTGACAAAACAACACCGATGAATTAAGACCTGCCAAAGCAATTGATTCCACAGGCCGGAAAAAATCAGGGATTCCGCCCTATCCATTCAACACAGCTTAATTTAGCAAAAATTTGCCATCTTGGGAAGTTTTAATTAACAACCCCACGCCAATGGCGTGGACAGCTTAAATGGAAAGGAGAAAAAAATGTTTAATCGTAAAATGATTGTTGCCGTACTCCTGGTAGTTTTTGTGGGTCTGATCAGCATTCTGAATGCAAATGCAGCTGAGGTCCAGAAAATTAACATTAACACGGCCTCGGCCGAAGAACTTGCTCAGCTAAAAGGTATCGGGCCGAGTCATGCAGCCAAAATTGTGGCTTACCGCGAAAAAAACGGTCCCTTTAAAGTGCCTGAAGATCTCATGCAGGTTTCCGGCATCGGTCAGAAAACTTTTGATACCAACCAGGAATTGATCATCGTTGAAGCACCCAAAAAGAAATGACCTCCCATCAACGGAACGCTCAGCCGCCTGGTTGACAGGCGGCTGAAAATTAGAAATGGAGACCGACAATGAAAGAGAAAATAAATAGCTATAGAGATCTGAGAGTCTTTAACAACGCGATGGACGCGGCCATGAAAATATTTGATTTGACCAAGGCATTCCCTCCCGAAGAAAAAAATTCCTTGATCGACCAGATCCGGGGTTCCTCCCGATCTGTTTGTTCAAGTATCGGTGAGGCCTGGCGCAAACGAAGATATCAAAATACATTTACCGTCAAGTTGAATGATGCGGAAAGTGAGGCCTGTGAAACCCAGGTATGGGTCCAATTTTCCAGGATGTGCAATTACCTGGAAGATGGGGTCTGCGACGAATTGGATTCGGCCTACGATCAAATTCTGGGACAGCTATTTAAGATGATCAAGGAATCCGACAAATGGATCATTAAATCAAATCAGTTCTCAGATTGATGGATAATATGAAAAGCGAGTTCTGCACCAGATGCAACACAAAAAGGAATGTGACGATGACCTCCTCATCAAGCGTCATGACTGCTCCCAATGGTAACCGCAGGATAATGCAAACCGACTTTTATCATTGTGAAATATGCAAAAGTTTTGTCAGGCGCAAGGATCGCAACAGAGGGGCGTTACTTGAAACGGATGAAAATTTTACCCCCCAGGCGAAAAATATCTGGCGGGCTTACTTGAAACGGATGAAAATTTTACCCCCCAGGCGAAAAATATCTGGCGGGCGGTACCCGGAAATATTCAGCTCAAAATTCTCAACACGGTATGGTGTATTCGATGCCGCAATATGACTGCAATCAGCAATACCCGCGGCAAAGTCGACGCGGGCATGCTGGTACTCAGGGGCGAATGCACCCGGTGCGGCGGGGAAGTGGCCCGGGTTATCGAGAATGAATAAAAAGTTTTTGTTTCCTATTCACTATTGGTTGAACCTTTTCTTTCTTTAATAATGAACATCTTTTAAAACAATCCTGTACAGCGTAAATGTAACCTGCGAATTTTGACAAAATAAGTTAGCGCTTATGCTCCCCCCAGTCGCCTCCCTTGACCAATTCCTCTGTTTGGGTTATTACCTGCGCAGTTAAGAATAAAATTCGTTTAAATTCTGCATTTAAATCGAAAAAGGAGAAAATTGATGGGCTGGTTTGGAAAACTTACCTTCGGAACGATGGGTCTTTTGTTCGGCGGTCCCCTCGGCGCCATCGCCGGAGCCGCCATGGGACATATGCTGGTAGATAAAAAAGCCGGTTTTGCCGGTCAGGCAACCCGGGCAATTCCGGGACCGGGAATCGGGCAGGCGGAACAAGCCCAGGCCGCCTATTTCGTCAGCCTGTTTTCAATCCTGGGCAAGATGTCAAAAATCGATGGTGTCGTAACAAATGACGAAATTGTTGTGGTGCAGAACTTTATTAACGGATTGCCCATGGAAGAAAGAGAAAAACAGTTTGCCCGGCAGGTTTTCAACGAAGCCAAGGATTCCCGGTACGAGATAGAGGATTTTGCCTACCAGCTGTACCAGGCAATTCGTAACCAGCCCACACTGGCGGTTGCCTTTTTTGACCTCCTGTTTAAGATCGCAGCGGCTGACGGCAAACTGCACCCTGCTGAAGAAACCGCTTTAAAGAGCATCCAGAATATTTTTAGAATCAGCGACAGGCAATATGACGATATCAAGGCCGTCTATTTCCAGGAATTGGATAAATATTACAAAATCCTCAACTGCACACCCGAATCATCCAACAATGAAATAAAATCCAACTACAAAAAACTGGTCAAAGATTTTCATCCCGATAAAATTATCTCCAAAGGACTTCCCGAGGAATTTATCGACTTTGCCGAAAGCCGCTTCCGCGAAATCCAGGAAAGCTACGAAAACATTCAAAAAGAACGAAATTTTTAGAACGTTCTAATGTTTTTTTGATGGAGTATCATTAACCTATCTGCAATTTGAATGAATTACAGATTCTGGCAAGAATCTCACGGTCTGATTCTGTCCAATTCGGAGCAGATATCATTGTATATCACAAGGGTTGCCGGAAAGGGATAGTCTCAATTTATCACCATGGCTTGATATTTGGTTTTTGCCATATGATATCACCACCAGTCGAAACCCACGATAATGATTGACTAAATCCTATCGATTTGATTATAAATATTAGATATTCTTTTCCACCTGACCTGAAGCGGTTCTCTAATTCCTGATCCGACTCCTGATTCTCACCTGACACTGCGTTTTTCTGAATGATCCACATACTGAGTTTGAAACCTTAACAACGAGGGTGCCTATGGCAGATGAAGGTTTTAAGCGTAAGCTCGCCGCTATTCTCAGCGCAGACGTCGAAGGTTCCGGGGGCAGCTGCGCATCGAGTCGTTCAGGCAAAGGAAACCTTAGGACGAAAATG
>JAFDDW010000051.1 GCA_019310665.1 Deltaproteobacteria bacterium | reverse complement strand
CAAATTTGCACATGATTTATGCCATAGCCAGATTGAATATTTAAGCAATTCTACCCGTCGAGAGCCTCCCTTCGAGGACCTCAGGGTCTGACGACCGGGTCTGACGACAGAGTCTAACGACTGGGTCGAACGATTGATTTTAATAGAAAAGACAGAGCGAGCCTACTCCGCCGAAAAGGCTACGAAGGCCAGGAGCGATACCACAAATCTTCAATCTTCAATCGTCAATATTCAATACCGGCTTGTCCGGGTTAAGCCATTAAAAATCTTGCAAGATCAGATCACAGTTTATATGCTAAAATAGTTTATATGGCAAGAATCCAATAAATTGTTACACATCAAGAAACCGACCGCATGAAAAAAACGGAAAACAGCCTTGAGACATCGCAACACGCCGGTTCCTCGCGAGAAGGGTATGTCCGAAAGGTAACCTGGATTGGATTACTGACCAATATTAGTCTTTCAGGCCTAAAATTTGCGGCCGGCTATTTCGGCAGAAGCCAGGCCCTTATTGCCGACGCCATTCACAGCCTGACCGATACCACCACCGATATTGCCGTAATTGCAGGCTCCCACTACTGGTCCCGCCCCCCGGATGAAAGACATCCCTACGGGCATCGACGGCTGGAGACCCTTGTGACCGCCTTTATCGGTCTTATGCTCGCCGCTGCGGGGATCGGTATCGGCTGGCAAGCCATTTCCACCCTGCACGAACAGCATGACTCGCCGCCGGGTTGGATCGCCCTCTATGCCGCCATGGCTTCAATTATCACCAAAGAAATACTCTACCGCTGGACAGCTGCCGTCGGAAAGAAAATCAAGAGCCCCGCCCTGGCGGCCAACGCCTGGCATCACCGCACCGATGCGATCAGTTCCCTGCCGGTGCTGATTGCGGTCGGGGGCGCATTGCTTTTTCCATCCTGGTCCTTTCTGGACCGTGTGGGGGCCGTCGTCGTCTCAATCTTTATTTTGCATGCGGCTATGAAAATCATCTGGCCGGCAGTCAGCGAACTCGTCGACGCCGGCGCTCCTGAAGAAATCCAAAAAAAGATTGCGAAAATTGTCTGCAATACCAGTGGTGTCCGGGAAGTCCATGCTGTCAGGACCCGATATGTCAGCTCCAGTATTCAGATCGACATGCACATCGTTGTCGATGGTTCAATAAGCGTCCGGGAGGGTCACGAAATCGCCGATAAAGTGGAAAATAGTATTATCTCCGGCCTTCCGGAGGTAGTGGATGTTGTTGTACATGTGGATCCGTCTGAGGATTCATCGGATAACAGCCGTCTGCGACAGCAGCCCGATGCAACCGGTCCCTGAAGGTATCTTTGGAGTCATTCAACCACCAGCACCAATCGTACACCCAGAACTATCTGCAATTCTTACTATTACTCAATCTGCACCCGAATCAGTTTTCAGTTGAAAATAACTAAAAAAAATCATATTATTAAATTGTTAGATCCTAAAAAGTTACTTTTGTGCTTTTAGTTGTAAAATATAGTTTGTTAGTGATGGTAAACCATGCCAGTTTTTGAATACACCGCCCTGGACAATAGAGGCAAAACCACCTCCGGTATTGTTGATGCGGATGGGGCTCAGGCCGCTCGCCAAAAGCTTCGTACGTCGGGAATTTTTCCGGTATCCATTAAGGAAACAGAGGAGGCGGCACCGAAAAAAGCATCGGGAGACTTCAGCCTGTCTGCGCGGTTAAGCCGCATAAAGCCGGTCGAGATTGCGATGATGACCCGACAGCTGGCAACCTTAATTGGAGCCGGTTTCCCGTTGGTATCAGCGCTTGATGCGTTGGTTCCCCAGACCAAATCTCACGGTTTTAAAAGAATTTTGGCCCAAATCAAAGATTTGATTGTGGAGGGCAACAGTTTTGCACGGGCCCTTTCGAATTATCCGGGACAGTTCTCGCCCCTGTACATCAACATGGTTCGAGCCGCCGAAACCTCCGGAACCCTTGAAATCGTACTGGAACGGCTGGCTGACATAGCCGAAAAACAGGAGGCCTTGAAAAACCGAATCCAGACCGCCCTGGCGTATCCGATTTTCATGCTGATTATCGGCACTGCCGTTCTATTCGTACTATTGATCTATATTGTCCCCAGTATTACATCTATTTTCTCTGAAATGAACCAGGTTCTGCCGGCACCAACCCGGTTTCTGATCTTTTTAAGCGCTTTTTTTAAAACCTATTGGTGGGGTCTTTTCATTATTATCGCCGTTGTCGCGGTTTTTTCCAATCGATTCAAAAAGACCGAAAAAGGGCGCTATTGGATCGATAAAACGATGTTATTATTGCCGGGGGTTGGCGTTTTGGTCAAAAAACTTTCCGTGGCGCGATTTGCGCGCACGCTGGGGTCCCTATTGGAAAACGGGGTTTCCATGCTCATCGCCCTGGATATCGTCAAAAATATTGCCGGCAACTCGCTGATTTCCGATGCGGTAGAAACGACCGCCATTGAAGTGGGCAAAGGCCAGGGATTGGGGGATGCCCTGTCCGGCAGCGGTATCTTTCCCCAGTTATCCATTCAGATGATTCAGGTCGGGGAACAAAGCGGTCAACTGGAAACGATGCTCACTAAAATTTCAGATATATTCGAAAACGAGGTGGAAACCACCATTTTGCGACTCACCTCATACCTGGAGCCCGTAATGATCCTGGTCATGGGTTCGGTTGTCGGCTTTATCGTTTTATCGATATGTCTGCCGATATTTGAAATGAACCAATTGATTCGATAGGAGGGGATAAATCCAATGCTGCAGAAGTTGAGATACGACACCCGGGGGTTTACACTTATAGAACTGATGGTGGTTATCATCATACTGGGTGTTCTCGCCATGTGGGTGGCACCCAAAATCATGGGTCGACCCGGAGAAGCCAGGCAGGTCAAGGCTCTCCTGGATATTCAAAACCTGGAAACCGCATTAAAATTATACAAACTCGATACCGGCATGTACCCTACCACTGGACAGAGTCTTCAAGCACTGGTGGAAAAGCCTGAAACCGGGAACGTCCCCAAAAAATGGAAAGACGGCGGGTATCTCGAAAAGAGTCGGGTCCCGAAAGATCCCTGGGGCAATGAATTTATTTATCTGTCTCCGGGACTTAAAGGAGATTTTGACATCATCTCCTATGGACTGGATGGGGTTCCCGGTGGCGAGAAAGAAAATAAGGATATTAACAACTGGGAAATCGAATAAGGATTGCAGATGAACAATCCTTACTTCAGACCTCGTAAAATCCTGTGAAAATAGCTTTCTTTCCAAGCTGAATGACGAGGTCTGTATTCACCGTCATGAATCCAGAAACCGGAAAATTTAGCATTAATTTTCACAATGGACCACCGACAATCAACAACGAACATTGTCGTGGTTTTACACTGATTGAGCTGATTGTGGTGATCTCGCTGATCGGCCTGATGCTGTTTGTTTCCCTGCCCCGGCTTCAAGATAATCCTTTCCTGGATGGCGGCAAACAAAGCTCTCGCTGGCTAATCGGAAAAGTTCGATCGTTAAAAGAAAGCGCCATTCGCGATCAAAAACAGTATAGCTTGCATTTTGATTTAGACAGCGGCCGGATTTGGGAAACCAATGAATCGATGAGCCCGGAAGAATTAGAAGGTGCGGCTCTAAACAGCAGCTATGCCCTGCCGGATGATCTCCGCATCATCGATATTGAATATCCGCAAAAGGGCAAAACGTATTCCGGTCAAGCAGAAATAACCTTTTACAAAGCCGGCTATACGGACAAAGCCCTGATTCATATGCAAGAGGATGATACATACTTGAGTTTTTTAATCGAACCCTTTTTGTCGAATGTTCAATTTTTTGAAAGTTATGCCCGTTTTGAGGACTGATTTTCGATTTCGGATTTAGGATTTGGGATTTCGGATTTGAATAAGGTTAATGTCTGATTTTATATCTTCGGCCGTAAGCCTTTAGCCCTGTATTCTGACAACTGAAACCTTATACCAGGTATTTAGCTATGATTTATGAGTTAACAATATATAGCAGCAAGAAACTGGTAATCAGTATCCAGAACCGAGTATCGAGTATCGAGCATCGAGTATCGAGCATCGCGCGACGAGCTACAGGTTTCACCCTGCTCGAGGTTATGGTGGCGATGGCCATCATGGCCATTGTCCTGGTCAGCGTATACCGGATGCATGCCCAGACGCTGGCCATGAACACCGCCAACAGGTTCTACACCCAGGCCCCCATGCTGGCCCAGGGCAAACTGGCACAACTGGCGACCGGTTCATCTGAAATAATTGCAGGAGACTCGGGGGACTTAGGGGAAAAGTTTCCCGGTTACAGCTGGAGCGTTGCCGTAGAGGAGGTATCTTCAGAGGCGCTGGGTGAAGTTGCGGATGATTTGAAACGGATTGATTTGACGGTATCCTATAACGAATACGTCTACAGCGTAAGAACTTACCGATTAATGCGGGAATGATGTTCGAATGCGGAAGGCGGAATGCGGAGTGCGGAAAGAAAAAAAGACAGAGGCTCTCGATTTCAGATTTGGGATTCTTCCGATTTGGGATTTCGGATTTGGGATTTGGGATTGAAACGGCACGGGAAGGAAACCGAAGGTATCTGCAGTGGTTGATAGAGGTGATCAGGTTTACTGGTTAACTCAATAAACCCAATCAACTCAATAAACTATTTATGCCTTGAGCCTTTTACCTTATACCTTACATACCAGGTTTTTAGCTATGATTTATGAGTTAACAACATATGGCAACAAGAAACCGGTAACCAGCATCCAGCGACCCGTATCCAGTATCCAGAATCGAGGATCAAGTATCGAGTATCCAGAATCCAGAATCGAGCATCGAGTATCGAGCATCGCGCGACCAGCGACCAGCAACCAGCAACCAGCAACCAGCGACGGCTTCACCCTGCTGGAAATCCTGCTTTCTTTTTTGATTCTGGGAATCGTGATGACCACCATAATGGCCTCTTTCAACGCCGTTTTTTCCACCACTGATACCCTGAAAAACAGCAGCCAATATTTTGAAATGGCTAAAAATTGCCTGAATCGTATGACCCGCGACTTTGAAGCCTTGTATGTCCAGCAGTCGCCCCTTTACAAACCACCCGATTTTGATGATCCACCCGACCCCTATCGCATTGTGGGTTCCACCGCAGATGTTGGTGGCACAAGTTTTGCTACTATTAGATTCACCAGCAGTGCCCATATTCCCCTGGACAAAAACAAACGGGACGGAATTGCTGAAATTATTTATTACGTCCAGGCCAAAAATGACGGTCAACTGGTGCTGAAACGCGCGGATCACCTGTATCCGTATCCGCCCTTTGAAGAAAAAGGGGGAGACCCGGTATTGTGTATATATCTAAAATCATTAGTACTTAAGTATATAGACGCCGAAGATTCTGAATCAGATGAGTGGGATTCCGATTCGGACGAGTATGGATACGCAACACCGGCAGCCGTCAGAATTCAGCTGGAAGTCGGCAACGAAACCACATCATACGATTTCGAAACCACGATCCGGTTGGCGGTCCATCGCCAGAAAATAGGATAAAATCAATCCGAGTTTTGTAAATTCAGACCTCGTCATAACACTGAATATGCTGAAAATGATAAAAATATTGACGAACAACCGGGGAATTGCCCTGCTGATAACGATATCAGTAACGACGATTCTGGTGGCAGCAGCCCTGGAGTATAACCGTCGCGCGCGATTTGAGGTCATCTCGACGGCTTCTGTACGTGATCGGCTGACGATCTCTTATATGGCCTCATCCGGCGTGCATGCAGCCATGGCCCTGTTGGTTAAAGACAAAGGTGAGTCCAGATACGATTCCCTCCAGGAAGATTGGGCGAATCCTGAAAAAATAGACGAAATCCTCCAGGCGATCCCTTTTGATACCGGCAAACTTTCGGTCGTTATTACCGATGAGCTGAGTAAAATCCAGATCAATGCCCTGGTCGCCTTTCCGGACAACCGCCAGGTCAACCCAACCCAGATCATGCTCTGGGAACGGATATTGAACATTATCGGAAGCGAAGAAGATCTGCAGGATGACAGCAATCCGACTGCTATCGTCAACTCGGTAAAAGACTGGCTCGATAGCGGCGATGACGAAGCGACCACCGGCCTGAGTGGTGCGGAATCGAGCTATTATGAAGAACAAGACCCTCCATACCAAAGCCGCAACGGTCCGATTTCGGATTTAAGCGAACTTTTACTGATAAAAGGCATTACCCCGCAGCTTTATTATGGCAATGAGAATACACCGGGTCTGGTGAATTTATTGACTGTCCACGGGATGGCCATCGGTGCGGGAACCAGTTTCAGCTGGCCGGGACGTATTAACATAAATACGGCTGATGTTCCGGTGCTGACAGCCCTGCTGGGAGACGAAAACGAAGAATTGGCTCAGGCGGTTTATGATTTTCGCAAGGAAATGGCGGCAGAAAAAGTTGTCCATGACTTTTTGAGCCTGAAATGGTATAAAAATATTACGGGTTTGAGTGATGTTACCATCGATTCCAGGCTGATCACGACATCAAGCGATGTGTTTCGCATTCAATCGACTGCTTCCCTCAATGACATCCAAACGGCCGTAATTGCTGTGGTACAGAGGGTTCAAAACTCCGAATCCGGTAAATGGACCTGCCAGGTTTTAAACTGGAAAACGGAGTAACCGGAATAGAGCATTGAATATTCAATCGTAGATAATCAATTGGACACCCAATGAGCAGAAAAGTTCTCGGTATCGACATTCGAAAAGAATCCGTATCCGCGGTGCTGGTTAAAACCAGCTTGCGGGAAAGCCGGATCGATACCCATGCCTATATCCCCATACCGGATTCTGAAGAGGACCCGGATAGCATCAAGACGGCACTGGAAGCCCTTACCACCGAGATTGATCCAGTGGGTTGTGATTGTGTGGTCTCAATCTCTGCCGACCACTTCTCTTATCGTATCCTGAAAGTCCCTTTCAAGGATGCGAAGAAGATCCGCATGGTTCTTCCTTTCGAGCTGGAACCTACGGTTCCGTTTCCGATTGATGATCTGGTCGTAGATTTTATTACTCTGGAATCGGATCGTCAGGGTGACCAGACCGATCTGATTGCCGTGGCAGTGCCGAAATCCGAGTTGAATCCCTATATTGAGACGCTGGCCGGTATCAAGATTGACCCGGAGATGGTAACGATTAGCGGCCTGCCTTCAGCGCTGTGTCTGGCCAGCCAGGCTGATCCAGGCCAAGATCAGCTTTTTCTTGAAATTAACAAGGCCATCAGTACCCTGTTCATTGTGGGTGACGACCGCATAAAACTGCTGCGATCATTTCCGACACCGGTCGCTGAAGATACCCGCGCCGGAGCCTTGGGCGCCTTTGTCCGGCGCACCCTGGCTGCTTATGGTGAACTTTCCCGCTCGGAGTTTCAACCCCTGGATATCGTGATGACCGGCTCCGGCTTAAACGGTGCCAATTTTGATAAAGATGTTGCCAGGGTTTTGGATCTTCCGACCAACCGGTTGAACATTATCGAACGTCTGAACATACCCATTGACAATGAAGACGTCAGACTATGGGAGCCGGCGTTGATGGATAGTGCCCTTTCTCTGGCCATGATGGAAATCCAGGGTATCGGCGGGCTTAATTTTCACAAATCTCAATTCGCCGCTAAAAAAATTTTTGTGCGACACAAAAAAGACTGGATCAAAACCGGCATACTCACAGCCACCTTGATCCTCCTGCTGGTATTTAATGTGATTACAGAATCCTGCACGCTGAATAAACAGCTGGAGGGCTACGATCAGCAAATTAGAAATATATTTAAAACAACGTTTCCGAAAGAAAAAATAGTCGAACCATTTCAGCAAATGCAAATTAAGGTACAAGAGGCCAAAAAAAAGGCCGTCATTCAAAGTACCGCAGGACCTCACATTCGCCGTATCGACATTTTAAACGCTATTAGCAGAAGCATTCCGGAAACCATCACGGTTGACATTACCCGCATGGTCCTCTCGCCGGATACGGTATTAATTTCAGGAAACACCGACACATTTAATTCGGTGGACGACATCCAGAGCAAACTGGAGCAGATTGACTTTTTTAAAAAAGTAATGATTAGCTCAACCAACAAGGACCGCTCCGGCAAGGAGATCCGTTTTCAATTGAAAGTGGAACTGTAAAATGAAACTACCGGCATTTTTTAAAAACCTGAACAAACGCGAACGTTATGGGGTCATGCTGGCGGCAGGTGTCATCGGGATTTTTTTATTTGCGATTTTTATTGTCGAGCCCTTTATAAGCCGAACGGATAAAATGGGAAGAAACCTTCAGGCCAAAGCGGTTATGCTGGAGCAAATGCAGAAACTGCAGTCTGAATATGCCGCCCTGACACAAAGTGAAAAGACATCAAAGTCCCGCTTTCGACGCCGGCCAAAGGGATTTACGTTGTTTTCCTTTCTGGATCGACTGGCCGGCGAGTCCGGGATCAAGGATCGCATCAGCTACATGAAGCCGTCAAAAAAGGCCCAAAAAAATAGCTCCTACAAGATCTCCCGGGTAGAAATGAAGCTTGAGGCTATTTCCCTGGAGCAACTGACCAATTACCTTTACGGTATCGAAACCTCCCAGAATATGGTCGACATTACAAAGATGTCGATATCAAAAAAGGATAAAAAACAGGGGTTGCTTACGGCCGTATTGCAGGTGGAGACGGTGGAAATATAGGTTTCAGGTGTCGGGTGTCAGGTGTC
>JAFDDW010000050.1 GCA_019310665.1 Deltaproteobacteria bacterium | reverse complement strand
TAAAAATAGATAGAATACATTAATTTTAGGCACTTTAGGCATTTTAGGCATTTTAGGCACTTTAGGCACTTTAGGCATTTTAGGCACTTTAGGCACTTTTTGCGTTAGGCATTTTTTCATGGCCAATCTAATAAATATCGGCAACATAACTATGGGCCGGGGAACTCCCCTGGTTCTCATTTCCGGTCCTTGCGTAATAGAGGATTATGAGACCACCCGGGAGATCGCTGCTTCACTAAAAGAAATCACCCGGAAGCTGGAGATACCTTTTATCTTCAAAGCCTCCTATGATAAGGCCAACCGGACCTCCGTTACCGCCTTCCGCGGGCCGGGCCTAACCGACGGTCTCAAGATGCTGGAAGAAATAAAAAACGAACTGGGCATTCCGGTCCTCTCCGATGTCCATCGCATCAGCGAAATCCCCGCCGCCGCCCGGGTGCTGGACATCATTCAGATTCCGGCTTTTTTATGCCGCCAGACAGACGTCATTCTGGAAGTTGCCAGGGCAGGCAAGGTTGTGAATATCAAAAAGGGACAGTTTCTGGCGCCATGGGATATTGCCAATGTAGTGGAGAAGATCACATCCGCCGGAAACCGACGAATTCTCATTACCGAGCGGGGTACGATGTTTGGCTATAACAATCTGGTAGTGGATTTTCGCGGATTTATGATTATGCGCCAAACCGGTTATCCGGTTGTTTTTGATGCCACACACAGCGTGCAGCTGCCGGGCGGAGTCGGTCAAAGCTCGGGAGGACAACGGGAGTATGCGCCGATACTGGCCAGAGCAGCGGTTGCGGCAGGGGTGGACGGCATCTTCATGGAGGTTCACAAAAATCCGGATCAAGCCCTGTGCGACGGTCCCAATTCCTTAAAACTCGACACCATCTATGACCTGCTCTCCCAGTTAAAGACAATTCATGATTCTATTACCTAACCCGGATAAACCGGAAAATGCCTAAAGTGAGCTAAAATGCCTAAAATGCCTAAAATTGTGGTGTCGCTTCGCTCCGTCTTTAATATGAACGCCAGGTATTTTCAGCATCAAAAATCAGAAATCAGTAAGAGAATATAATAGCATGCCTTGCTTTTTTCTTATAATAAAATCGATCCGCCGGAGGCGGACCTAAATTTTAGGCATTTCTTGGGGTAACTTAATTTTTACACAAAAAGTTCTTGCCACAAAATGCACAAAAATAATTAATAAGGTACTAAGGTGAAAAAACGGCCACCGCTGGAAAAGCTTAAGCACATTCAGCTTCTGTTGCTGGATGTAGACGGTGTTCTCACTGACGGTAGCTTAATTTACAACGATGACGGCAGTGAGACCAAGATTTTTAATGCCAGAGACGGTTTGGGCCTAAAGCTTGTAATGAAGGCCGGAATCAAAGTTGGCATCGTAACGGGCAGAAGCTCAAAAGCGCTTTATCACCGATGTGATGACCTTGGAATTCGATATATATTCGACGGTGTGCGTGACAAGGCAATGATGCTTGAAAAGATTGTCGCGCAGACGGGGGTTGGCGCACACAACACCGCTTTCGTGGGCGACGATTTGCCCGATCTGCCGCTAATGAGACGCGCAGGTCTGTCCATTGCGGTGGCTGATGCCCATGAAATTGTTCGAGAAAATGCCGATTGGACAACCCTGGCCTCAGGGGGGTGACTAAAGTTTATTGAGTTTGTTGGGTTTATTGAGTTTATTGAGTTACCTGGTTCGACTAATCAACCTAATCAACCATTCAACCAATCAACGATATCTGTAATTTTTTTTGTTCTTTAGGCAATTTAGACATTTTAGGCATTTTAGGCATTTATCTTAGACGCCTGGATCGTTTCTTAATAATCGATAATTGATTTTAACTCGGCCAGGCTTTGGTTTAATATCGTTTTGTCAGGTTTAAAAAAAAACAAAAAATTGCGCTTTATAGTGCTGGCGGTTATCCTGGTTACCGTAGGAACGGTGGTGTCGGTTTTCATTGGATACCAAAAGGTTTCCAACGTACCAGACTTGTTGCTCGACTCGATCAAGGATGGCGCCAATCTGTCGCTGGGTAAAATCAAGCAAACTGCCACCCGTGACGGGATAAAGGAGTGGAGTCTGGAGGCCGGTTCGGCCCTTTATATTGAAAACGAAAAAAAGGCCGTTTTAAAAAATTTGTTTATTACTTATTTTCTTAAAGACCAGAGTGAGGTCTATATAGAAGCGGAACAGGGAATATTGCAAACCGATACAAATGACATTGAAGTTTCAGGCAATGTTGTGATAAGGAATGATTCCTATCAATTGAAAACCAGACGCCTGACCTACGAACACGAACAGCGCCTGATTATATCCAATGATCCGGTGCACATTTCGGGCGATGATGTGGAACTATCGGCCGCAACCCTAAAATATGATTTAGATGCCAATAAAATTGTTTTGAGGGGGAATGTCGAGGCTGCAATTTCGAGAGATTTTGAAGCGATTCAGAACGTGGGGACGGGTCGACAGCAGTAGCACCAATCTTGTTTGCCTGTTCGGCTTTCAAAAAGTCAGAAACGGATCTTTTCAAGAAATTGCGTGGTAATTGTTGCATTTTTCAATCATCTCAACTAAAATTAAGAAAAAATTAAATATCCTGGCACTTAAATTGCAGGAGGCCTGGGCCGAGCATTATGTCAGACTGAAATTTGGTTGATTACTTAAACCGCCTAAAGACGAGAAGAAGCCAGCAAATATTATGGCACTTGAACTGCGACTACAACTAAAATTAACTCAACAGCTGATCATGACGCCGCAACTTCAGATGGCGATCAAGCTTTTGCAGCTGTCCAGACTGGAGCTCATGGATACCATTCGAGCCGAGCTGGAGGAAAACCCTGCCCTGGAAGAAGTGCCGGAAGGCACCCCTGCCGAGCAATTAGGCGAACAGACGGACACTTCAGCCGGCGACAGCGCTGAGACCAAAGAAGTCACCAAAGAAGTCACCATAGAAGAAAAACTTCGAGAGGATATCGATTGGAGCAATTATCTGGATGAGTATAATACGCCGGGGCGGGTTCATTATGAATCAGAGGAGCGAGATACCCCCAAGTTTGAGGCCTTCATTGCCCAGAAAGAGTCCTTGAATGGCCACATGCTCTGGCAGTTTCTTATGACCAAACCCAACAGGGAAGAAGAGAAGATCGCCAGTCTTCTGATTGGTAATTTAAATAAAGATGGTTATCTTCAGGCATCGACCGAAGAAATCGCTTACACCAGCGGATCTCCAACTGAAAAAGTAGAAGAAATATTAGCCCTTATTCAATCATTTGATCCGATCGGTGTTGCGGCCCGGGATCTGCGTGAATGCCTGTTGATTCAAGCCGACCACCTGGGTTTGGCCGATACGATCATCACCGATATTATCAAGAACCATCTGTCGGAGCTGGAAAAGAAAAATTACAAAGTCATCTGCAAGACCTTAAAAAAGAGCATGGATGAGGTTGTTTCGGCGATCAACGTCATCAAAATCATGGAACCCAAGCCGGGCAGGCAGTTCAGTGATGAAACGCCTCAGTATATCAATCCGGATATATACGTCTACAAGATTGAAAACGAGTTTGTGATCATGCTCAATGACGACGGCATGCCGAAACTCAGAGTAAATTCTTTTTATAAAAATTCCATCAGCCGCGGCAAAAAAGTCTCCGGGGAAGCCCAGGATTACATCCAGGAAAAAATGAGATCTGCTGCCTGGTTGATCAAGAGCATTCATCAGCGGCAAAAAACCATTTACCGGGTAATGGAAAGCATTCTACGCCATCAACAGGAATTTTTTGACAAAGGCATCGTCCACCTTAAGCCCATGGTCCTCAGAGACGTCGCTCAGGATATCGGTATGCATGAATCAACGATCAGCCGGGTTACGACCAACAAATATGCTTTTACCCCTCAGGGTATTTTTGAATTAAAATATTTTTTCAACAGTTCAATTCGGCGGATGCATGGCGGTGCGATTGCTTCTGCCAGTGTCCAGGAAAAAATCAGGCAAATCATTTCAGGAGAAAATCCCCAAAAGCCTTACAGTGATGATAAAATCGCCCAGATTTTAAAAAATGAAGAGATTCACATTGCGCGCAGAACGGTCGCCAAATACCGCGAGATTTTGAAAATTTTGCCATCCAATAAACGCAAACAAATATAGGGAGGCTTAAAGGTATGCAAACATCCGTAACGTTCAAGAACCTTGACCCCTCGGACCACTTAAAAGCATATGTGAGTGAAAAATTGGATCGTTTCGATAAATTTCTCGACAACCCGGCCGAAGCCAATGTCGTGCTGGCGGTCGAAAAATTTCGACACATCGCAGAAATCAATATCGCCGGTGATAAACTTACCATCATTGGCAGCGAAGAGACAAACGACATGTATTCCGCCATCGACATGGCGCTTGATAAGCTTGAAAAACAGATCAAAAAAAGTAAACAAAAAATAAGAGAACGCAGATTGACAGCCAAGAACCGCAACCGATCAATGCTTGAGGAGGATGACCATCTTGCGGATGAAGATTTTGAAAGGCAGGTCAAAATTCGAAACATCGAATACAAACCGATGGATATTGAAGAAGCTGTTTTGCAAATGGATTTGATTGAAGATAATTTTCTGGTGTTTACCAATGCCAGAAGTGACCGCATTAACGTATTGTACCGACGCAAAGATGGTCACTATGGCTTGATTCAGCCAAGTTCGTGATTATTATTACCTGAATCTTGTATGAAAATTAATGAGAGGCCTTTGAAAAACGTCCGGCTTCCCGTATCCAACCCTTTCGGCCTGTATTTAATGCAAACAGGCCGGGCCACAGGAGATCGGTCTGGATGACGTTTTGCAAAGGTTTCAATTATTTATGGTAGTTGAAAATATGAAAATCTGCGATGTATTACAAAGAGAAACGATTCTGGCTGACTTAAAGGCCCAAAACAAGAAGGGAATTTTAGAAGAGCTGGTGGCACCGGTGGCTGAAATAGCCAACGTCAACCAGGAGGACCTGGTCAAGGTCCTTATGGAAAGAGAACAGCTGGGAAGCACCGGCATAGGCGGTGGTATTGGGATACCCCATGGTAAGATGAAGAATATCGATTCGCTGGTCCTGGGATTTGGTCTCAGCCGCAAAGGCGTCGATTTTGAGTCCCTGGACGGGCAGCCGACCCATATCTTTTTTCTACTGATTACACCGGAAAACTCTACCGGTCTTCACTTGAAACTGCTGGCCCGGATTTCGCGAATTCTTAAAGATGACCTGTTCAAAAGCAAATTATTAAATGCCACGGATGGAGACGAAATATTAGACATAATAAAAGGGGAGGATGAGGACTTTTAGCTGTTTTTAGCGATGTAAAGTGAAAAACATAAACATATTCATAATTACCGGGCTTTCAGGCTCCGGCAAGAGTACTGCGATGGCTGCATTGGAAGATGCCGGATTTTATTGTGTCGACAACATGCCGGTCGATCTTCTGCCAAAATTTCTTGAATTGCCCATGGAGCAGGACTCCGAAATTACCGGGATTGCGCTGGTGATGGATTTGCGCGAAAAGGGTTTCCTGGCCAAATACCAGGCCGTCTTTAATGCGCTGAAACAAAAAGGATTCCATTTCGAAATTCTCTTCCTGGAAGCAGAAGAACAAATCCTGGTTCAGCGGTATAGCACAACACGAAGACAACACCCCTTATCACCGGGCAAAAGCCTGCTCGACGGTATCCGGACAGAAAAAAAACAGCTGACAGACTTGAGGTCGGCAGCTGACTTGGTGATGAACACCTCCAAATTCAATGTCCACGAACTCAAGTCTAAAATTCACGATATCGCCCATAGAAGTAAAAAACTTGTGCCGATGCGCATTAACGTTCTGTCTTTCGGCTTCAAGTACGGAATACCTTATGATGCCGATCTGATTATGGATGTGCGTTTTCTGGCAAACCCGTATTTTATTCCGGAATTAAAAGAACTTGATGGAGAGACCCAAGAAATAAAGGACTTTGTCCTGGGGCACAGTCAGACGCGTATTTTCCTTGAAAAATTCCTGGGACTCCTTGACTATTTAATCCCGCTGTATGAGAAAGAGGGTAAGGCCTATTTAACCATTGCGCTCGGATGCACAGGGGGCCGGCATCGTTCTGTAACCATTGCCGGAACAATATTTGAACACATCCGGGTAATGGGAAAAACAGTGGAACTCAACCACCGCGACCGGGCCCAGCCTGCATAGAGCAAAAATAGCTCTGAAATCCTGCAACACGCGGAATAAAGATTTGTAAGGTGATTTATGATAGGTATTGTTATTGTTACCCACAGCCAACTGGGAGAAGCCTTGATAGGGGCGGCTGAATTTATAATCGGCCGTCGGCCCGAGTCAATCGAATCGGTTTCTATTGATTTGAGTGAAAGCGCTGAAAAATTGCGCGAGAAAATTGCCCGGGGAATTAAAAAAGTAAAGGAGCAGGAAGGCGTTATTATCCTGACGGATATGTTTGGAGGCACCCCTTCCAACTTGAGTTATTCGTTTTTGGAGGAAGGTCACATTGAAGTATTATCCGGTGTCAATCTCCCCATTTTAATCCAGGCGGTGAACACACGAAAAAAAATGGAACTTGATCAACTGGCAGCCAATCTGGAAGCATTTGGCAAAAAGAGTATATCACTGGCCAGTGGTATTTTAAAAGGCAACAAGCGGAGTTAAATTGTGAACGGGCTGCAACTTGCCGCAACCAACAGGGCAGACCTTGAACCGATTCTTGCAATCGAGCAGCATTCGTTTCAGTGGCCCTGGGGCCGTATATCATTTGAAGGGGAGTTAAACAGTCAAAATACCTGCAGTTACGTAGTCAAATCAGCTCAGGGGCATACCTGCGGGCAGGTCATTGCCTACGTTTTTTTGCGCCGGGCGGCCGATGAACTGCACATATTAAAAATTGCCGTCCGGCCCGCGTGGCGGGAACAAGGGATCGCCACCTGGCTTTTAGAACGCTGCTTCATTATAAGCGCCGGACAGGGCACAAAATCGGCTCACCTTGAAGTTCGACCCTCAAACATCCCGGCCGTAGAGCTTTATCAGAAACTCGGATTTCAGGTGATCGGACGACGACCGAAATATTATGCCGACTCAAAAGAGGACGCATTGTTAATGACAAAAATAATTTCTAAGCTTCAAAAGGAGGATTTATGAGCATTAAAATTGGTATCAATGGTTTTGGCAGAATCGGACGAATGGTTCTGCGCGCAGCGTTAAAAAACCCGGATGTGGAGGTCGTGGCAATTAACGATCTCACCGATTCGGAAACGATGGCCTATTTGCTAAAATATGATTCCGTCCACGGCCAACTGGATATGGATGTTTCGACTCATAAAGACAGCATCGAGATTGATGGGAAATCAATCACCATTCGATCTGTAAAAGATCCTGAAAAAATCGGCTGGAGCGATCTGGGGGTGGATATCGCGGCTGAATGCACCGGTATCTTTCGGGATCGGGAGGGAGCATCCAAGCACCTGGCCTGCGGTGCGCGCAAGGTTATTATCTCCGCCCCGGCCAGTGACCCCGACATTACGATCGTCATGGGGGTTAACTCCAATCAGTACGATCCCCGGCAGCACCATATTATCTCCAATGCTTCCTGCACAACCAATTGCCTGGCACCGGTGGCCAAGGTCCTGCTGGAAAATTTTGGATTAAACAGCGGCTTGATGACCACGATCCATTCTTATACCGGAGACCAGCGTCTGCTGGACTTTCCCCATAAAGACCTTCGCAGGGCACGCGCGGCGGCACTGTCCATGATCCCCACCACCACCGGGGCCGCCAAAGCGGTCGCCCTGGTTCTGCCGGAACTGTCCGGCAAACTGAACGGTCTGGCCATTCGGGTGCCAACGCCGAATGTGTCTCTGGTGGATCTGGTGGCAACCGTTGATAAATCAGGAGTTACCGTCTCGGATATAAACGAGGCCCTGAAACAGGCTTCCGAAGAATCTCTGTCGGGGATTCTGGGATACAGTGAGGCTCCGCTGGTATCGATTGATTTTAACGGATCGGCTCTTTCTTCCATCGTGGATGCGCCCACAACTTACGTTGTCGATAACATGGTAAAAGTGCTTTCATGGTATGACAATGAGGCGGGCTATTCCCATCGGATGGTGGATCTGGCGGTCATGGTAGGCAAGGAACTATAGAAGAATGCGGAATGTGGAATGCGGAATACGGAAGAAAAAGAAGGTGAGAAGTTGAGAAGGTGGGAAGGTGAGATGAAGTGAGGACTGAGTGATGAGGATTGGGGACTGAACGCGTACGAATTCAGAAATTGGGTTTTCAGTTTACAATGCTTCTGGAAATCATTTACCTTTAACCTTAAACCTTGCACCCTATACCATTTCCCTTATACCGTGCGCCTTGCGCCGTATACCTTGAGCCGTATGCCGTGCACCGTGTGCCTTTAACCATTTTCTACAAACTGTGAATTAATAACTATCAACTGACAACTCACAGCAAAGGAAACTAGTCAATGAATACACGTACGCCGCTTATTGCCGGCAACTGGAAGCTGTACAAGACATCTCCGCAGGCTGTTAAAACCGCCCAACAGCTTGTCGAGCTGGTTGCCGATACCGTGGAGGTGGATATTATGATTGCACCGGTATTTACCGCCCTCGATCCGGTGTCTAAAGTTGTTGAAAACAGCCGGGTTGCGCTGGGTGCGCAGAATCTGTACTGGGAAAAAGAAGGCGCCTATACCGGTGAAATATCGGCCGACATGCTGGTATCCGCCGGATGTCAATACGTGATCATCGGTCATTCGGAAAGACGTCAATATTTCGGTGAGACCGATGAAACGGTCAATAAAAAAATCCGTGCCGCCATTGACGCTGAACTTATTCCGGTTTTTTGTGTGGGCGAAACCGAAGTCGAACGTGAATCCGGCCAGACATTTTCTGTGCTTGACAAACAGGTAAAAAAGGGGTTAGAAGGATATTTTGCAAAAGATCTGGGTACTTTGGTGATTGCCTATGAACCGGTCTGGGCTATCGGCACCGGCAAAACAGCCACCAAAGAACAGGCCCAGGAGGCACATGAATATATCCGCTCTTTGATCGACCGGAATTTTGATAAAACTCTGGCCCAATCCGTCCGAATCTTATACGGGGGCAGCGTCAAACCGGCCAATGTTTCGGAACTGATGGCAATGCCGGACATCGACGGCGCCCTGGTCGGCGGTGCGAGCCTGGAGGCGGAATCTTTCAGCAACATCGTTAAATTTAAATAAAGATTTTGTTGGGTTCATAAATATTTTCAGGACACCGATTTTCACCCCGGATAAATAGGCTACGCATTTAACGGGGCAGGCAGATAAACACGGATAAAAAATCAGGGATTCAGGAGAATCAATTTAGGAATTCAAATGATTCCCAAATCCCAAATCAAAATTGTTGAGAAAAAATTTCTATGTTCATACTACTGATTATCATTCATGTGGCTGTTTGCATTGCGCTGATCATGATCGTTTTGCTTCAAACCGGTAAAGGTGCAGACATGGGAGCTGCTTTTGGCGGCGGCTCCAGTCAGACGCTGTTCGGCAGCACCGGTGCCTCGACTTTTTTAAGCAAGGCCACCACCGGAGCGGCCATATTATTTATGGTCACCTCCCTGAGCCTGGCATATCTATCCCGTCACCGCACCGGCGACGAATCGGTGGTGACCGGCACCCCGGCACCCGTACAGACCCAGGCGGCGCCCGGCTCAACCGCACCACCGGCCACGGACAGCGGTGAAACACAGCCGGCCAAAACAACCGAGTAATATGTTATCGTTTTAAAAGCATATTTCTGTAATTGTGCCGAAGTGGTGGAATTTGGTAGACACGCTATCTTGAGGGGGTAGTGGCTTACGGCCGTGCCGGTTCAAGTCCGGCCTTCGGCACCATCTACATGTTTTTATTAACGGTTTCAGTGACTTACTGAGGCCGTTTTTTATTATATGCGATTATATGCGATTTTGGGTTCGGTTTTCGCACCCTCCCCCGCAGTGCCCCTTCCAGATCCCCACGACCTTCACCCGGAATCCAGTGGCAATATCGGTCCACGGTAATCGAAATTGATGAGTGACCGAGCTGCCGCTGAACGTATGCCGGACTCATATGGGCCATCAGTGTGATGGTGGCATAGGTATGTCGTAAATCATGGGGGTTGCGAATCCTGAGGCCGGCGGCCTTGCAGACCCGTTGAACCAGACGCTGGGCTTTGCGCTGGCTGAGAGGAAACGGACCACTCGGTTCTTCCGGGTCCTCAAACAACAAATCCACCTCCCCTCCCCGGCCGGTTTTAAGCCGTTCCTTTTTAAGGTGCCGGATATACTCATCGAGTTCTTCAACCAGATAGTCAGGCAGATCCACCACCCGTGTCTTACCGCCCTTGGGCTTTTTAAAGGTATGGCGTTTATAGCTTT
>JAFDDW010000704.1 GCA_019310665.1 Deltaproteobacteria bacterium | reverse complement strand
TCAAACTCAATACCATTGCAACAATAGATCGAGATTTTTCAATTTATCGAATACAAGGGCGAAGAAAATTCCAAATCATTCTTTCATGAGAAAGCAAACTCATACGAAATAAACGCCCAAGCCGGCAAAGCCGGGATTGACGATTGATCCGTCTGCGGCGAAGCGATTGACGATTTAATGAAATTGGTTAAATCCTAAATTTCAAATCACAAATCACAAATAAATCCCAAATTCCAAAACACAAATCCAAAATGGTTCGACAAGCTCACCACCCTGAGCCCAGTCGAAGGGCAAATCTCAGGATACAATGAATCAAATCGACTTTTTTAATGTATTTGTGGGACTCAACACTAGTATTGTTCCAGGTCCTTAAAATAATTCATATTCGAGAGACGCTTGAGGTCCTTCTGGTAGCGTCCCTCCCAGCCATGTTTGGCAAGGGTCCGGTCGATGAAAAACTTTAATACCGGCTTAAATGCGTATAACCAGATGCCGGTCCACAGGCGGCCCTGGCTCCTGGCCCTTTGGGACGGATCCCACCATCCCAGCGTTACCTGGCGGTGATACCAGAACAGATATTGCAGCTGGTCGGAATCCAGATACCTGGTTTTCACATTGGCCCACAATCCGCTGTACTTTTTATAATTGTATTTATTGGTTACCAGACCTTCGTCTATCAGGTTTTGACGCATGCCGGTCTTTGGATAAGGGGTCAGTATCTGACAATAGGAACCGTCAGCTCCGATGGTTTTTAAAAACTGATAGTTTTCGATGATGGATTCTTCGTCATCTTCCGGAAAGCCGAATATCAGCCCGCCGATTACCATGATGTCATATTTGTGGCAAAACTCCACAGCCTTGCGGGATGCGTTCAGGATATTACCCTTGCCGGCTGATTCTAGATTCTTTTTAGACGCATTTTCAATACCCAGAAAAACAGTTTTCATACCCGCCTGGGCCATTTTACTGACCATTGCTTCGTTTTGAGCCATGGAAATACAGTCGGCCTGAACAACGAGATTCAGCTTTTTATATTTTTTGGCAATAATGGCGTCGCACAGGGCGATCACCCGTTTGGGATTTAGCACCATGTTGTCATCGATGATAAACGCCCAGCGGGTCTTGCGTTTATAATAAATGTCATCCAGATCGACCAGAACCCGATCGATGGGATAGGTGCGAAAAGACCTCCCGTACATGTGTCTCATGCTGCAAAAGTTACATCCCCGAGTGCAACCGCGGGACGTCTCCAAAAGCTCGATTTTGGAATAGAGGATATGGTAGCCCCAGGTTAACCGCCTTTTATCCCGGATGGGAAGTTTCAGTTCCGACAAATCCAGCGTGTCTCCCCGGGGATTATGAACAAACTGCTTTCCTTGCTTATAAGATAGTGACTGAATGTCCTCAAGCCGGTCTTTCCCATCCAGGGCATTGACCAGCCGGCGGCAGGCCACCTCTCCTTCGCCACGAATTATAAAATCGATCAACTCACCCTCAGATGATGCGGCTATTTCTTCATTCATCAGAGTTGCATGGTATCCGCCGATAGCAATTTTTACCTCCGGCAGTACACTTTTTATTAATTTGATCAACTTGATGCAGGTGTCGTATTGCCACGCCATGGCAGATAGACCGACCAGATCTGGGCGAATTTTCAGCAGGATTTTAGTTATGTATTTTTTTAGCTGTCGGCGCTTGCGAATCAGGTCCACAATATAAACATCATGCTGCTCATCGATATTGCCGCCAACACAGGCGATACCATGACTGGGCATGTGAATGGCGGTTTCATGAATAATCAGCGGCGCCACATCGGGCATCGACATCAATATAATTTTCATACATCCTCGCTTGTCTTTTCCTTTTGATTTTCCAGCAGCGACCGTATCTGCGACATCAATTCGGAAATTGAAAATTTGTCGCTTTGATAATCAGGTTCAATACCGGTGATCGGTTCAACGGTGATGGTGTTGGATACCAATGTATTAAATAAAAATTTGCCGATGGTGCCGTCCCGGCTTCGGGTTCCTTCGGGAAAAATAAATAAATTACCACCGGACGACAGATAGCCGTCCATGGCGTCAATACGCTCAATCATTAACTCCGACAGCCTGCCCTCAGAAGTTGAGGGAATATACCCCGAACGTTTCAGCATCCAGCCAAAAATCGGAACGCTGAAAAAGGTGCTTTTTACAATGGTTTTATGCCGCGGATACAACGAAATCAACAGCAACGGATCCAGATAGGATAGATGGTTGCACACGATCACAGAAGATCGAATAGATTTGATTTCGCCAGCAATATGCCATTTTTGCCCCGGGATAAAGATCCGAATTAGAAAAAAGAAGCCTTTGTAAAATTGGTGATTTAATCGCTGAAAGGAATTTTCACGATTTTCAGAAAACAGGTATGCCGCTAGATAGAACGGAGAAAAGATTATAAGGAACCCCAGTGTGAAATACCCCCACAGCAGCAGTGTGACCATCAGATCGGAGATTGGTTTCAGGTATTTGTGTATGTGAGGGTTCAAAGGTTAACCGTTCAGGGTTCAGGGTTAAGGTAACAGCGAACCGCAGAACCGCAGAATTTCGAATATCGAATGTCGAAGGGTGGAATCGCTTCGCTTTGTC
>JAFDDW010000703.1 GCA_019310665.1 Deltaproteobacteria bacterium | reverse complement strand
CGTGAATAGGCTCATTGCCTTAATTTGCATAGAAAAACAGTCTCCAGCCTAATATCACAAGTATCGTCGGCATTTATTCCATCCTATTTTTATCTGTTGCATAACGCTGCTGGTCACCAGTGCAAAAAGCTCTCCATTAAAATTCGAAAAAGCAAATAACTATGTTAAACCTCAACCTTGAATAAAAGCCCCGGCTTTTTGCATCTGGTGCACTGGTTTGTTATGATCCAACATCAATAGATATGCTCTGCAGAAAGAATCAGCTCGCCAAGATCCTTTTCTATCTCTAATGTTTCTTTAAGTTGATCTCCGCATTCTTCTGAGCATAAAGTAAACATGATATCCTTACCATCTTTTCGTGCATCGGAGTCCGCCGGTGGGACTATCGACCATATTGTTTTGCCTAATGTAGGGTCGGGCCACAGCAACATATTGAAAAGTTGAAAAAAGAGATCTAAAAACACCAGTATTTCGGTCTTAATCGATCAATTTTCATGCAAAAACTGTCCAATTTAGGATGCTGGTTATTGATTCCATAGATATGTGCTCTCAGAATCCAGATTTTCAGCATCGCCGAATGACGTTATCACTTCACGAAGTTCGAACATATCGTCAGCAAAAATTATCTTTCTACCTGTTCCTTTAAACCCAGGGGCTTCTTTCATCCTCTCAATAAATGTTTTACTCCCGACAGCAATGCTTTGTGTAGGGGCTTCTTTCATCCTCTCAATAAATGTTTTACTCCCGACAGCAATGCTTTGTGTCCACTTGATTTCTTTATCACTATATAATGCTTTTTTGCACGAGCCATTTTTTGATCGATTCTCTTAACAGGGCAGTTTTAGGGGGAAAACCGATCGATTAAGACCGTTTAAGAGCCGTTTTTAAGACATTTTATTGGCAATGTCAATTACATGGCGTGGTACGCCCCCCATTCCGCTCCAAATACGCTATGTATTCCAGCGGTTAAGATTTTCGGCAGCCTCGACCTTGGCCAAACTGAAACATTTTGACATTGGCTTAAAAGTATTTATATTTATTAGTTTTGAGCCTAACCGCAAAAACTGGGATTTAGTCGATAGGGATTGTTTGTGTTAATCTCCTGAATCTGAAAATACTTGGACGTCTTTTCGGGAAGGATTTCCTTTCTCTTCGGAAAATCATGAGGCACCGCCCACTTTTGGGCCACAGGATTTGTTCCTGTGGCTTTCTTATTTTGTGCCTGTTCCGAAAAGGGAGATTTTAGTTCCCCGCAAGACTTTGACCGTTTTTGCAACTCCAGAAATGGCTATTTTGAGGACTTGTCCGCCTCGGGCGGATTGCAAAAAAGTGAAAACACTTCCCTGGGCCAAAAGAGGCCGTTTCGGGAAGGCATTGTTTAATGAAAAGGGACTGGAAAATGATCTACACAACCAACATTACCCTCGCCTACGGCAAGAGGGTGTTGTTCAAAGACGTCAACATAAAATTTACACCGGGCAACTGTTACGGACTCATCGGCGCCAACGGAGCAGGGAAGTCCACGTTCCTGAAGATTCTTACAGGCGATATCGAACCGGACTCGGGAACTGTCTCGGTAGGGCCCAGGGAGCGAATCGCGGTTTTGAGACAGGACCACTTTGCCTTTGACGAAGAGACGGTTTTAAACACGGTAATCATGGGCCATGAAAAACTGTACGGAATTATGGCGGAAAGGGATGCGCTTTATGCCAAGCCAGATTTTTCCGAAGAAGACGGAATCAGGTCAGGTGAGCTTGAGAACGAATTTGCGGAGATGAACGGCTATGAAGCGGAGCCTGAAGCGACGATTCTCTTAAACAGCCTGGGAATCGCCGAAGCACTTCACCAGAAAAAGATGAAGGAACTCGATGGCGGTGAAAAAGTGCGCGTGCTCCTTGCTCAGGCCCTGTTCGGAAACCCGGACGTCCTGCTCCTGGACGAACCCACCAACGACCTGGACATCAAGTCCATTGCCTGGCTCCAGGAGTTTCTCTACAGGTTCCAGAACACGGTCATCGTGGTATCACATGACCGTCATTTCATGAACCAGGCGTGTACCCACATTGCCGACATTGATTTTGGTAAAATCGCAGTGTACGTGGGGAACTACGAATTCTGGTTCCAGGCCAGTCAACTGAACCTGAGACTGAAACAGTCGGAAAACAATAAGATCACTAACCGGGCCAATGAACTGAAGGCTTTCATCCAGCGATTCAGTTCCAACGCCTCCAAATCGAAGCAAGCCACCTCCCGCAAGAAACTCTTAGAGAAACTCACCCTTGAGGACATGCCGGTGTCGTCAAGAAGATATCCGTTTATTTCATTCAGGCCGGAACGCCCCTGTGGTAATGTGATTTTGGAAGTGAGCGGACTCACCAAGACCATCGATGGTGAAAAGGTACTGGACAACGTAAGTTTTATTGTAAACGGCGGGGATAAGATCGCCTTTATGGGCGCAAACAGCCTGGCCAAGACCACCCTCTTCCAAATCCTGGCCGGGGAGACAAAACCGGACAGCGGCACTTTCAGTTGGGGCGTCACAATCACCCATTCCTATTTCCCCAAGGAAAACCGCGCCTTTTTCGACGGCGACCGCAACCTTATCGAGTGGCTCCTGCAGTTTGCGCCCCCAACAGAAGGAGAGAGCTTTGCCCGGACCTTCTTGGGACGTATGCTCTTTTCCGGGGAGGAGGCCATTAAAAAGATCGGCGTACTTTCCGGTGGGGAAAAGGTTCGCTGCATGCTTTCAAAGATCAAAGATGATGCTTTCCGAATCCAATGTCCTGATACTGGATGAACCCACCAACCACCTCGACCTGGAATCCATCACGTCCTTAAATGACAGCCTGCTCAAATTCCAGGAGGTGGTTCTTTTCACCGCCCATGACCACGAGTTCGTGAATACCGTGGCAAACCGGATTATCGAGATCATCCCCGGAGGCATCATCGATCGGCACATGACTTTCGACGAATATATTGAAAGCACGAAAGTGGCGCAAACCCGCGAAAGCATGATCCGCAAGGCCGCCTAAACAACCGGATTCAACGAACACAACCTAATGAAATTGGAAAGCACCTCATCTGTCTAATCATGCGGTGCTTTTTTTTTCAGGGAAATGACTTTTTTGCCGTCTTGAGTTTGGGGTCGGGCCTAATGCCGTTAACTTAAGCCCTCTGAACCTGATATGGTAACTGGGGGCGGACCAAGCCAATCTGTTGATATTCAAGGATTATTATCCCAAAAGCCGCTGTTTTCAAACCTTAAACTGGGTAACTGGGGTCGCCCATTAATGGGCGACCCCAAATGCAGCACAGACTCTACTTTACAGTTCTTCTGTTTTCCGCTTGCATCACAGAAAAGGAATTATTAAACGCTGGGGTTGCCTTGTCCACCCAAGGTCCATATTTCGCGCCCGGTCTTGAGGATCTTCTTGTGGATCTTTACGTCATCACCGCCCTCGGCTTCGGCGATTGAGAGGAGCTCAGTGACGTCCTCGGGGCTTCCGTCACAAAACCCAATG
>JAFDDW010000702.1 GCA_019310665.1 Deltaproteobacteria bacterium | reverse complement strand
GCCGTCTTTTCATCGACCTCCACCGGTATACCGGAAGCATTGATGGCGCAGTGGCGCGTAAAGCCTTTGCAGACAATATCATGGGTCAACTCATGGGTAATCACATAATCAAAGCGCAGCTTTACCCTTTCAAGTATCGACGGCCGGGTATGGATACAGATGGCATCATCATAATACAGGGAGGCGTAGTAGGTGACGCCGATTTCAATCACCGGATAAACATAGCCGCTTTCCTCGATTTCCCGATAGGGATAACCCACATCACGCATTAATGAAGCCCGGCCGAACTCAAAATATCGCAAATGATTGGCATGGTAGACCACCTGGGAACGGTCCGTATCAGCGTAAAGCGTGCGCTGCTTGCAGCGGTGCCAGACCATTCCGCCGGTTTTGTCTCTTACATAGCGCTCATCGCCGTCGAGTATTTCGGGAATGAAGGGTTGCGGCTTCAAATTATACCCCTTTAAATATGATACAGCAGTTGGTTCCGCCGAATCCGAACGCATTGGAAAGAAAGAACTCATATTGCTGTTTGCGGGCCTGATTGGGAACCACGTCGACATCAGCCAATTCCGGATCCGGGATGTGATTGACCGTTGGAAGAATCAGGCCCTGCTGCATGGCCTCGATGCCCAGGGCAGCTTCGATCGCCGCCGAAGCACCCAGGGTGTGTCCGATTTGTGATTTATTCGACGACACCGGAATATTTTCCAGGGCGTCTCCGAATACGGTTCTGAGGCATTCGACCTCCGTGGCATCGCCTTTGGGGGTCGATGTCCCATGGGCATTGACATAGTGAATATCATGCGGCTGGATGCCGGCATCATCAATTGCTTGACGAATGGCGCGAACAATTGTTTCGGCATTCGGCACCGTAAAATGGAAGGCATCCGATGTCCAGCCGACTCCCATCACCTCGGCCTTTGGTGTCAGGCCGTAATTTGACAATCTGTCTTCAGCCGCCAAAACCACAACGCCGGCACCTTCAGATAGTACAATTCCTTTGCGGTCAATACTAAACGGTCTGGATGCCTGGGTCGGATCATCATAGGCACGGTCATTGGGTCCGATCCTGATAGTCGCCATCATGTTGGCAAAACCCTGAATGATTTCAGGGATCAGGCAGGTGTCGACCCCCCCGGCCAAAACAAAGTCACAATCCCCATCCCTGATCATTCGGGCTCCGATGCCGATGGCATGGTTGCCGGAGGCGCAGGCCCCCTGGGGCGAAAATATGGGCCCCGTGAATCCCAACAGCATTCCGGCTTTACCCGATGGCAGGTTGGCACACAAATTGGGAAGCAGATAGGGACTGACCTTCAACGGCCCCTGGTTTACATACCTGTCCATGGCAATTCGAAACGCATCGGTGCCGTTTAGCGCCGATCCGACCAGGCAGGCGGTTCGGGGACCGGTTTCGTTATCGATTTCAAGCCCCGCATTGCTCAGTGCTTCTTTGCAGACGGCCATGGTTAGAAAAACATAATCCGCGTTCCAGTTGTAGGCTTCCTTGCGATCAATAAAGTCCAGAGCCGTGGGATCCCAGTCCGGTATTTCGCCGACCACATTGGCCCGCGAATCCGTATGACATCTGGTCAACCGCCGAAAACCGGCCTGGCCGTCAACCGCCCGCTCCCAGGTTTTATCAAAGGTATTTCCAAGAGGGGTGGCCGCGCCGTATCCGACAACAAACACGCGTCTGTTTTTGGGTGCTTTCATCTGGTAGCTTACATGGGGGATACTAAAAATTTCCCCATAATTTGTCTCTATTATTTATCTTGATTTATCCCTGCTTATTGGTTTCAGGTGTCAGTGTCCAGAGGACAGAAGACAGAGAACAGAAGACAGATTGCAAATCAGAATCTTCAGCCCTAAATGCCCAATTTGTTCTCCGAGTGTGCAGATGAGCCATCTGATCACGGGTATCCGACATCTGATTTCTGTCATCTGTGTTCTGTCCGGTACACAATCCAGGGTCAGTTCCGGGTCCGGCGTGTAATTAATGGTCGGCGGCACCCAACCCCCGAGCATACCTTCCATGGCGAAGATGGATTCAATTGCGCTGGAAGCCCCCATGGCATGACCGATAAGAGACTTATTGGCCGTCACCGGCGGCATGTTGTCACCGAAAACGATTTTCAGCGCATCATATTCCACTTTATCGCCCACCTTGGTGGAGGCCGCATGGGCATTGACGGCGGCAATATCATGCGATGATATGCCTGCATTGTCAATAGCCTCGGCAATGCACCGGGTGACAGTCTTAAAGTTGGGGGCCACAAAATGGAAGGCATCCGATGTCATGCCCCATCCGGCAATTTCAATCTGATAATCCAGACCGTGGGCCTTGGCAAATTCTTCGGTAGCTATTATGATGCTGCCGGCACCTTCGGATACGACAAATCCTCTCCTGTCCACTGAAAATGGACGACTGGCCCTGCCGGGTGGTTGATCCGGATGATCGGGCTTTATCTGATAGGCCCCGTTCATGGTGGCAAACCCGGCCACGATGGGTTCGACGATGGCAAAATCCACCGCACCGCAAAGGGCGACATCCGCACGCCCCTGTTCCAGCATCATGGCCCCGATGATTATCGATGTAGCGCCGGTGGCGCAGGCCGTCACCGTGGCGGTAATCGGACCGGTAGCCCGGGTTAAAATCGATATTTTTCCGCCCACCATGTTGATACAGGAATTGGGATTTGCATAGGGCGGCGGCAGTTTGTTCTCAGCGATCATCCGCCGGTCGGCGTTGAGGACCGCATCCTGCCCGCCCACCGCTGAACTGAAAGTCGTTGCGACGCGAGGGGCTATTTGCGGGGTGATTACGATGCCGCTTTTTTCAAGGGCCCGGTGAACCACCAGCATGGCGTATTTAAAAATTGGCGACGGCCAAAGCGCCAGTTGGCGGGCGCTTAAAAAGGGGTAGTCTGCGGTGTCGATGTCGTCCACTTCTCCGGCAATGTTGACCGGGAAATTATCGGCCAGGGCAAAGCGGGTCAAATTCCCCACCCCGCTTTCGCCTCTCAACGCCCGCTCCCACTGGGTCGCCATATCGGTTCCCAGTGGTGAAACCGCATCATATCCGACTATCACCGCCTTTTTCGCACTCATGATTCTCTAAAGCTCTCTATTCGTCAGAAATACCGGGCATGTTTTCTTCCGCTCAAGA
>JAFDDW010000049.1 GCA_019310665.1 Deltaproteobacteria bacterium | reverse complement strand
GCCGAAGTCATCAGCGAACTGATCGACACCGAAATTTATCATCTCTGGAAAACCCGAATTACAGAAAAATACCAGTGGATGCGGGTACTGTCCAGCAACGCCGTCAGCATTCCGGTCGACAGCCTGATTTTTTGCTGGGGCGCCTTCGGGTTTTTGCTGCCCCATGAGGTCGTCTGGTCCATTTTTTTTGCCAACGTCATTGTCAAGGGCGCCGTGACGATCGTTAGCCTGCCTGCTATTTACCTTGTCAAAGAAAAGGAGGTTCCACATGTCAATTAAAGTCACATGGTACAGTCACGCCAGTTTTTTGATTGAAACCGATAAAGCCCGGCTCTTGATAGACCCCTTTATTACCGACAATCCCCTTTCTCCGGTGAACGCCGACGATATTCAAGCCGATTACATCCTGGTGTCCCACGGCCACGGCGACCACGTGGGAGACACCATTCCGGTCGCCAAACGGACCGGGGCGATGGTGATCTCAAACTACGAAATACAAAACTGGATGGTGAACCAGGGCGTGGAGAACGTCCACCCCCAGCATATCGGCGGCGGCTTTGACTATCCCTGGGGCCGGGTCAAATTGACCATTGCCCATCATGGCTCGATGCTGCCGGATGGCTCCTACGGCGGCAATCCCTGCGGATTTCTATTCTACATCGACGACAAAAAGATCTATCACGCCTGCGACACCGGTCTGTTCTACGACATGAAGCTCATCGGCGAAGAAGGTATCGATCTGGCAATTTTGCCGATCGGCGATAATTTTACCATGGGACCCGATGACGCCCTGCACGCCGTAAAGCTCATCGAACCCAAACAGGCGGTGCCCATTCATTACGACACGTTTGAGGTGATCAACCAGAATCCCCATGCCTGGGCCAAAAGAGTGGAAAATGAGACTTCAACAAAGGTTGCGGTGATGAAGCCGGGGGAGAGTATTGAGCTCTAACGAACTGATAGGTCATGGCTCATAGCCAGATTGCAGGCTGTTCAGTTAGACGGGGGCAAGTTTAACCGATTTTGAAGGATTTTAACCGCGATCCGAACAGTGGGCGAATTTGCGGGGATCTTTTTTTTGGCCCTTAACCTAAGGGCCGTTAGATCCCTCACCCGGAGGGCTTGCAGGAGGGTTCGGCAAAGCCGCCTGATCCAGAGGCTATCCCCTGGGCCCTGATACAGCCCGCCGACATCAGCTTTTCCACATCCTGGCAATCGCATTCGGGACATTTGGGGGCCGGGTCGTTGGCGGACATAATCAGTTCTTCAAAACAGTGACAGCACGCTTTGCACTGGTACTCATAAATCGGCATTGGGGACTCCTTGATACAATTTTTCTAAATAATAATGTCTTTCCCGGACAAGTCAAGATCATTAAGCCCGGTTGTTTCATTTCCACCGGCCGGATATGAGATCCGGCGCTGTCTTTTCGATATACGGTTTCATTTCGATCAAAGCACTTCGGGCTGCGGCCGCTAATTTGTCAACTTCATCTTCACACATCGGGGTGGAAATATTAAAAAAGGCCCGGGTGGCGGCATAAATTCCTTTCTGCATTAACAGTAGATGAAAAATGGTTCTCAGATCTACCCGGGCGGTGGCGGCACTGCGCCAGTCTTTAACTTCCCGGTCTGTAAAATGGATCTGGGCCAGGGACCCGGCGCCGGTTACCTGAGCTGTAATTTCAAGTTTATCTAAAACTTTCCGAAGATCGGTCCTGAGTTTTTCCCCCAACTGATTAATTCGATCAATCTCAGAAACGGTTAGTTCGGTGAGGGTTGCCAGTCCGGCGGTCATTGTCACCGGGTTTCCGTTAAAAGTTCCCGAATGCACCAGAAATCTGGTTTGAGCAGGAGAAAAATGATCCATTAAATCACTGGACCCGGCCAGGGCACCGACCGGAAACCCACCGCCAATGACCTTGCCAAGGGCCGTCAGATCAGGGGCAACACCATAGAGTTCCTGACACCCGCCCCTTGAAATTCTAAAAGACAAAACCTCGTCAAAGATCAACGGAATCTTAAATTGCGAGGCCGTGTCTCTGAGCATTTTAAGAAAGCCAGGTTCCGGTGGTATCATCCCGCAGGACCCCGCGATGGGCTCCACGATGATTGCGGCCAGGTTATCGGTATTTTCAGTGATAATTTTTTTCGTTATCTCGATATTGTTAAAGGGTGCAACTACACAGTTTCTTAAGGCATCGGGCGGTATACTTTCATTTTCAGGCACGCTGTGCGGTCTATCGACCGGTCCCGCCTTTGCTAAAGCCGGCTTAATACTTATCTGGACAACATCATGGCTGCCATGGTACCCTCCCTCCATTTTTAATATTTTATACTTTCGGGTAATATATCTTGCCAGACCAATGGCCAGCATGGTGGCTTCGGTGCCCGAGTTACAAAATCTTATCTTTTCAGCCGAGGGCAACCTGCGGCACAATTCTTCAGCCATCAAACATTGACTTTCGGCGGGGGAACCATAAACAGTTCCCAAATGCATCTGTTCACAGACCGCTTTTACTATCCTGGGATGTGCATGGCCATGGATCAGGGAATTGTAGTTATTTTGAAAATCGAGGTACTCAAGTCCATCAACATCAAATATCCTAAATCCCGCGCCGTATTTCATAAAAGTTGGAAACGGTCGGTAAAACGTCACACTCCGGGTATCTCCCCCGGGCAGAAATCCGCAGGCTTTCTCATACAGCTTCCTGGAGTTAGGCCGTTTGGCTGCATAGGCAAGATAAATATTTTCAATAAACTTATCAGGTTCCATGATAGTTTCTTTTACAGTACCGCTGAATTAGAGCGTTTGTCAGAATAACGTTCCGATAGCGGTGGTCTGTTGGGTCTTCTCCGGTTTGTCGATAACGTCCAATATGGCACATTGTTGCGTAAAAGTTTAGATTTTTTTTTCAATAAAAAAAATAATATAGCGGTTGTCGTGTTTGTAATAATTTCAGGTTGTCACACGTTATATTTTCGCCTGTTAGCAAATCTGGCAAACGGAACATTTATGACAACCGCTATAATTGCAATTTCTGATTGGCCGGGCCGGATCAAATTTATCCGCAGATGAACTATGGCATTTTTTACCCAAAATAAGAATCAAATCCAAAAAATTAGGTATTTTTTTTCTCAACCAATAGAGGGTTTTGTATTTAACACATTGAAATTTATATTAATATTTATAAAATCCCTTTCTGGCATGTTTTTTGTATCATAACTGTGGTTGGGCATGCAAAATGATACACATCCGACTTCACCCGGGCGATTATTGGAGTAAAATCCGGACCGGGGATGAAATGGTTGTGCCCTCAAAACTCACAGGGGTGGTTTGTCCTAGTATTTGTAAATCCTCTTCGGAATTTATATTTGGTGTTTTTGTCCATTAAGGATAACAAGAGGGAAGCTTTGGGCCTGACGACTGAAAGAAGAAAGCATAAGCGCCACCAATATGAAGCCTTTATCTCTCATGATATATTGTCACAGGAAGCAACGCCTGCCGGAAAAATTTTAAATTTCAGTAAAAGCGGATTGTATTTTGAATCGAATGACACCTTCTATCCCATGGAGGAGATTTTTGTCGAAATCATAGATCATCCCCAATCATCTGACCCCGATTTTGAACTTCTTTTTGATGTCGAAATCATATGGCTTAAAAAATTGCAGGATGCTTCTTTCCGCTATGGTTATGGCGCCAAATTTAAATTTCCAAATGCGGATTTTGAAAAAAAAATTAGCCTGACAACTTTGGAAAAGCCGCATTCAGTAAAGCCAGAGTCGGAAGATGAAACCGACGTCAGGGAATATCCCCGAAGACGCTGTGACCAATCGATCGTTTTTAATCATAGAAATCAGGTCTGCAGGGGGTTGATTACTGACCTAAGCCGCGGCGGGGCATTTATCAAAACCGGAATAAAATTTTCTTTAGGTCAAAAAATTAAGCTTGTTATCACGGGAGGCAAGGTTAGCAAGGATTTAAAACGCCAGGCCTGGATTGTGCGTGTGAGCCCGGAAGGATTTGGCATCAGTTTTGAAAGACGGTCGGACTCAGAACGCAGATACGATATAGACCGTCGCATCGGTAAAGACCGCCGAGCAAGAAGTAAACCCGGAGACCCGGGCAAAAAGGGCCTCTGAGATATCATTTCTGGTG
Organism: Deltaproteobacteria bacterium; assembly: GCA_019310665.1. Classification (GTDB taxonomy): domain Bacteria; phylum Desulfobacterota; class Desulfobacteria; order Desulfobacterales; family JAFDCJ01; genus JAFDCJ01. Next base: position 4,721 of record JAFDDW010000049.1, on the reverse strand, counting down.
CCCACAACCAGGATTTTCAATTCCTAATTACTCCGCCCTGAAAAATAACACATTTCGGGTTGCAAATTATTCTTTGAAAACTGAAGTAAGTTGTTAGATCGAAGGTCCGGCGGATTAATTATTTTATGCTGCGCATTTTTTTATGCTTTTTTAGACTTTTTAATTTCATCCCAGATGCTGATTAAAAAAATAGTATCACCTAAGCATCTGAAATTTCTTATTTTTTTAAGATTTCGAAAAACTTTTCAGTACCTATACGCCCTTGTGCACTTCTTTTTCAGAAGTAATTAATTAATCCGCCCGGATCAACCTCAAAATATTTTCATCAGAGTTTAAAGACAACTATATTTTATCCACAACTGCTATCGTTATTTTTCAGGGCGGAGTAATTAGATCCGTACTTTCCCACTTTTTATAAAGTTTCCAGAATAATTGCCGATACTTTTATATAATGGTCCCTAACCCCATCTGGACCGACCCGTAGCCGTAATCGTGTATCTTGCAGTTAATTTAGATTTTTCACAAAATAATGATTTAAGTCGTTCTGTATAGTAAGGGGATAAAAGATAATGTTGAAGGATGCCATATCGAAGACTCGTCAGGCTTTGAAAGAAGCTCAGCAAAAATATTCCGTAGAGTCGGCGGCTGCCATTGAGCAGGTGTACGGTGACATTAAAAATCTCAATACTTTTATTAACAAAGAAGTCGATATTATTAACAATGACAAGGCCCTTAATGATCGGACCAAAAGTAATGAGAGACGCAAGGTATTGGAGCAGGCCGGAAGAAAACTTGAAATTTTAAGAGAAAAAAGAACGAAATCGGCCCTGATAGAAGATTTGGAAACAAAGCTGGCAGATGAATCCGGCGTTGAGGATGAGTCGGCCTTGAAATTTCTGCGTGAGCGCGAGGTTCGCGACAGGCTTTACGGCATGCCGGCGGCCCAAATTTTATCTCATTTTGGAAAGTCACTTTTCGACGGCAGCAACCGGCTGGTATTGGATGCCATCCTCAATGCACCGGCCGGGTTCGAAATGCTTCCCGAAGACACCCTTCAAAAACTGCGAGAGGTTAGAACTCAAATATTGAAGCCGGAGATCGCAGCCGAACTTGATACGACCCGCAAACTGAATACTTTGATGGAGCAAATTTTCTGGCTGGTTAAAAAAGAGATAGACGGCATGCGGCGTAAAGAGCTTCCTACATCTTTAATTATCAAAAAGTAAGATCTGAGGCCAATGGTGAATTTCAATTCCGAACAGAGAATAAAAAACCGCTATAAATATGAAGCGACGATCTGGCATGATAATTTGTTTCCTGAAATTTTTTACGAAACAAAAATGTATAATTTAAGCAAGGGCGGAATATATTTTGAATCCGATCAAACCCTGTATACCGGAGAGAAAATTTACATTGCCATCAAGGATCCCTCTGCGTCTGCCGGCGATTATAAAGATTGCGTTCAGGTTGAAATTAAATGGCGTAAAAACTTAAAAGACGCTGCCGTTCGTTACGGCTATGGTGCTCAATTTATCGATTCCCGCAATGCCTTATTGAAATCCATCGACATGGCCAATCTTAGCACAGACAGCCTGCAGGAAAACGGCCATAAGAATAAACAAGACTCCCGCCAGGACCCACGGTCCCCTTACCGCAAAGTAACTTTTTTCACCACCCAAAGCCGGAACTACAAAGCCTTTATTACCAATATCAGCCGCTCCGGCGCCTTTATCGTAACCACATATAAATTTTCCGTGGGGCAGCAGATAATCCTGGTTATTCCCGGAGACAAAAAGCACAGCGTAATGAAGTTAAAAAGTTCTGTGGTCCGATTAAGCCCCAAAGGTGCCGGCGTAAAATTTGACCGCCGAACCGGCAGGGAGCGCCGCAAAGGTTTAGACCGCAGAAGGAAAAAGAGAAGAACCATTCAGGAAAAATCCAGGTAATATACCCACTAAATCAGATCAATTTTTGGCGGATTCAAAACCTGTGGTTTTTGCACAGGTGCCGGCATTCACCATACGCCCTGGCAGATTAAAATCTTTAAAGGATAAGACAATCGGCCACCAGTTCCCACAGATATTTAACCTGTAGATCCTCGAGCCCGTATTGCTTTTTGATGCTGTTAAACTGCCCGTGGCAGCTGTGGCAGGGAACAACAAGCATTTTGGCCCCGGTGGCCTTGATCTGATCGATCTTTTTTCTGGCATAAAAAATGCGCTCGTCGTCATAGCCGTTTACCAGCGTACCGCCGCCGCCGCCGCAACAAATTTGATCCATGCGATTGGGATAAAGATCCACCCAGTTTTCCAGGCATTGATCCAGAATCCAGCGCGGTTCATCAAAAAACCCATGCCCGAATCGCATCTGAGCTTTACGGCCGTAATTGCACGGATCATGATAGGTTGCCATAACATCAAACCTTGAGCGGTCCAGCTTAATGCGTCCCTTTTTGATATACCTGATCAGCAGATCAAAAACCGTTACAAATCCGAATTGTTCAAACACTTGCGGAAAATGTTTTTCAAAACCCGACCGGGTCGCCAGATAGGCATGCCCTCATTCGGGCCACAGAAGATTTTTGACTTCCAGTTTCTGCATCTGCCCATAAATACGCTCGGCCGTGATTTTCATGGCGTCATCATCACCGGTGAAATATCCCCAGCTGACCCCTTCCCAGTTTTCCGAGGGTACGGTCCAATCTTCTCCGGCGGCATGGAATATTTTCCACCAGTGCTTGAGATCTTCGGTGTGGGTGTTGACCAGCTTGTTGTGAATGGTGGTTAGAATATTGGCGCCTTTTTTATCAATGGCCACCCGGAAGCCCTCAAATCCGGGTTCTTCTGCAATTTCTTCGGCAACATCCTCCAGAATGAAAATGAAATCTTCTTTGGGCAACCTCAGGTTATTACCGGTCTCAAGAGCGGCGGTAACTCCTTTATGTAAAATCCCCGGCACGCTTTCCCGTTCCCGCAAGGATCGGATGTTGCGCACGGTATCGGCAATGTCGATTTCCATGGGGCAAACATTTTCGCATTTGGCGCACATGGTGCAGATCCAGGGCCATCGGGATTCCACCACCGCATCTTCGAGCCCCAGGGAAATCATGCGGATCAGTTTGCGCGGATCAAATCCATCGATGCCCGACGCCGGACATGAACTGGCGCACAAACCGCAGGTGATGCAATAATCCTGCGAATAGGGCCAGCTTTTAAACTTAGTGTGATCCAACCGGTCTAAATCAATAACGGCAGACGATTCGGACATATTTTGCACCTCATAGTGTCGTGTCTCTTATGTAATTTGCAAAACACGGATTGGTTTTAATAATCTTCTTTTTCAAAAATAAATTCGTTTAAATCCCAAATTTCAAGCACCAAATTCCAAATAAATCTCAAATTCCAATGAATCAAATTCCAAACTCGTTTCCCCCTTTTCTAAAGGGGGTAAGGGGGGATTTTTTGGAAATTGGAATTTGGATATTGCCCTTCGACTGGGCTCAGGGTGGTGAGCTTGTCGAACCATTTGTTATTTGTGAATTGGTGCTTGGAATTTTCTCAATTCAAGGACTCAACTGGACTTAAATATCCACCATGACTTTTCTAACATATTTGTGGAACTCAACACTAGCTTGTCTCTGTTATCAGTCTGTTGGGCCCCATCTCCAAAAGCTGTTTTTCAAACTCGGATAGCGCCCGTGCAAATTCGACACCGGTGTTGGCGGCCAGGGATATGCTGGCCAACCGTCCGGTTTCCAGCCCCATGGGTGACAATAGCTGTTTGATCTGGTCCACCCGCTGGCGGGCATGAATATTGCCCCGTTCGGAATGGCAGTTGCCGTCATGGCAGGTTAGAACCATAACCCCGTCGGCATGACTTTGCAGCGCTTTTAAAATATGGCTTAAAGAAACACTGCCGCCGCAGGACACTTCAACGATCTGCAGCCCGCCCGGCAGCTTTTGCCCCAACCATACCGCCAGCTCAGCTGCGCTGGTGGCAGATCGGCTGCAGCAAAAGGCTGTAATCGCTGGGACAAAAGGATCTTTTGCCGGCTGTCGGTCGGCCCCGGCAGAGGAGACACTATAGACCGGGGGATCTTGATCTTCGATGCTGATGGCACCCCGCGGGCACTCCGCCACACAGATACCGCACGTTTCACAGGCTTGGGGTGAAACCGCAACCCGGGTATTGACCTCAATGGCCCGATGCGGGCAAAGCCGCAAACATGTCAGGCAGCGAACACATTTGGCGTCGTTTATCAGGGCTTTGCCCTTAGTTTGATCGGCGGCGGACCGCTCGGCCTCCAGTAGAGACAGGAGCGCATTGTCGGCATCGATGAGTTGATCGGATAGCGCTTGCACATTTCGTATCGGGCCGGCAACCAGAATACCCTTGCGATTGGTGAAAACCGTCAGGCGATGAACATTATCACCCTGGGCAAACCCGTTGAGATCCACATCAAGACCAAAAATATTGGCCAGATCGGCCGTATAATCATCCGGTACGATCTTCTCGTCGACAATGGTCAAATCCGATGTCAGCCTGAAGCTGCTGCCGGTGATTTCATCGGTCAACTCGAATTTAACCCGGCCGTTCTCAGCCGGCATAATCTTGGGTGTGGTGACCGTAAATTTTATATAAACCACTCCGGCCGCTCTGGTTTCCCGGTACATTTTTTCCAGACCAGAGGCGCCGACCTTCAAATTGCGGGTCAGAATGTA